>JACQAP010000009.1 GCA_016194905.1 Betaproteobacteria bacterium | reverse complement strand
GCAGGCGTTTTTTTGCTATCTTCACACATGGCTGATCCTCCTTGTATGGACGGTGACTTCAGACACCACCATCTTAACAACGCGAGGCTCTCAGCCACCCTATTTCCTCGCACTCCTTGCGGCTTAAGGTAGTGCCATGAGGGTCTGGCTGCATTATTGCATTAAGATATTTATACCTCCGAAAAACCTTCCAGACATTTTGCAGCCCCTGTCCGCTAAAATTGGGAATTGAAGACGAATAGAGCGAGACGGAAGCAGACTGACGCAAGATGAAATCCCGCCCCCAAGCCACTTCCAAAGTCCTCACCGAAACCGACCGCACTATCGTAACGGAATGGCGCTTCGCGCCGGGGGCGGAGACGGGGTGGCACAGGCATGCGCATGACTACGTTGTGGTGGTGCTGACGGCGGGCAAGCTGATGCAGGAAACCGCGAACGGGGAGATCGTGACCGACCTTGCGGCCGGGCAGTCGTACGCACGGAGTGTCGGTGTCGAGCACAACGTGGTCAATCCGAACCCGCACGAGTTCGTGTTCGTCGAGGTCGAGTTGAAGTAGTACGCTCAAGATATCACCACGAAGAAAGTCTCGATCTCACCACGACAGCTTCAGTTCCACACCCCTACGGGTGCATGTGAGTGTTCCCTTGAGTGTGTCCTTAAGACACGAAGCCGACTTGACACCCTGAATTAGTCCCGACTGGGAGCGGAGGCATGTATCGGGCTGCCGTCACGCCAGTTTCGAAAACGCCGCAGCCCGACCATGAAGTGAGATGGCGAAATTGCGAATGCTGAGTTCGCTATTGGGCTGTGAATATATGCCTTGCGTCCCCTTCTTGGCGCTGGAGGTGAAGAAGCACGCAGAATCATAGAGCCGCTCGCGCACAAGGCGTTCGCACACCAATTCGTACCGTTTGGCATAACTTCTTAGCTGAAACTCTTCATCGACCTGGAACGGCGCAAGATTAATGTGCTTGGTTGGTCTGAGTGACCTGTCATCTTCTTCGAGCATGAAAAGATACCCAAGCCAGGGTTTTTGTGATGGCTTGAAGATTCCCTTGCCGTATGCCGTCCAGAAATCGGTGGCATTCCCTAAAGCCTCTTCAACGCGATTGTTGAAGTTATTGCCGAAGCTTCCTACTTGAGATTTCACCTCGATGGCTGCGACGAGGCTGGAGCCCGACACGACGACCAAATCCCATTCCTTCGTCGGCCGAAAAAAACCGGGCAGCGTGCGGGGTGTCTTTTCAGTCGTGTGAATGGTTGCTTTGAGCAAACCTGCATCGCGGATAATTGTAGCGATAAGCTGCACAAATCCGTCGGCGTGCTTCCCACCGGTCACTGCCGCGCGGTTGCCCGCATCCTTTCTACCGGTGTCAGATCCCTGTCGTTTGTGCTGTCTGGAGCGAATCTTCCAGAAATGCTTGACCGCTTTGCCCAGTTCTTCTTCTACGTTAATCATCCCGCTGGTATGTCCCGGCTCTCATGCAGTCGAACAGTGCGGCCGGAAAAGAGCTTGGGAAGCTCGTTTTCGATTCGTCTAGCGGCCATCTCAAAGTACCGCGGATCGACTTCCACGCCGATACTGTTTCGACCCCACTTGGCGGCGGCAACATTTGTGGTGGCCGTCCCCATGAAGGGATCGAAGACGGTGTCGCCCACGAAGCTGAACATGCGGATCAGGCGTTCTGCCAATTCCAACGGATAGGGTGCCGGATGGTGCTTGGTGGAAGCACCGGTCACTCCTGTCCATATTTGCTGGAACCATACCCTGTGATTTTCGGCCGAAATAACGCTCAGAATTCTTGTTGCCAATGACGGGCTGCGATAGCCGCCGGGCTTTCGTTCCATGAGGATGAATTCAATGTCGTTCTTTATGACGCTGTTCGGCTCATAGGGTTTGCCGAGGAAACCGCCGCCATTGCCGTTTGCTTCGTAGACCGCGTTAGCAATCTTGTGCCAGATGATCGGTGCGAGATTATTGAATCCAATTTTCCGGCAGTGTTCTTGGATCGAAGCATGCAGCGGTACGACAACATGCTCGCCGCCGTTTTTCCGACGCGACAAACATACATCCCCGACCACGCATACGACACGCCCGCCTGGCACTAGCGCGTCGTAGCATGCTTTCCAGACACGATCCAGCTCGCTTAGAAAACTCTCGTAGTCTTCGATATACCCCATCTGTCCGTCACTCTTGTTGTACTCCTTGAGGGTCCAGTAAGGTGGCGATGTGACGACAAGATGAATACTGTTGGGGGCCAGGAAATCGATTGTGCGCGAATCGTGCAGATGAAGATCATGCTTTGTGGGAATTTGAGACAGTTGTGCCTCAATAGTCGCGGTGAGTTTTGTATCTCTCGCGATCCGTGGAAGGTCGGTCTGGTGATCGGTAATCTCTCCGATCTCGGGCGGCAGCCACTGAGCGGGATCGAAGGGGACGCCTTCCGGGCCGACGGGATGGTTCATGCGGGCATTATCCCAATCCTCCTGAATTTTGACCACACTTTAAAAAATGCATGAAAAACAAAAATGAAGAAATTGCCAGGCCCGCTTCCTGGCATCACAGGTTCTGCGGCTTGAACTGGCTACGCCGGCTGATATTCCGTCCGGAGATCATGAATTTTCCCTCGCCCCGGTAGTGAACCGTCTCCGGATACTTGGGCGACGTCGCGACATGCGCCTTCTTGACTTCCAGATGAAGAGACTGTGTTTTGAGATCTGGCTGCCGTCGTAGAGCCGGCATTCGAAGTTCGCGTAGCACTCCTTGATCAAAGGCGTATCGACTTAGTATGGGGAAACGGGGGCTTGGTGTTGCATAACTAATGCAATATGCCAAGCCTGACGCGCGTTCCCGCGTTGTGAAGAAGCAACGGTCAGGGCTTCCGGAAGCGCAGCACGAACCGATCGCTGGTGCCACGGCGTTCCCCAGCCGCGCGAGGCGAGTCGTTCCAATCCCGAGCGTCGTCCTTGTTGCGCAGGAAATCGGCCTGCCCATCGAGCACGAACCCTGCCGCCAGTACTTCCGACTTGACGACACCCTCCTCAATCCGGTGAAAGGTAAACGAGTGCGTTTCTCTCGCACAGAGATCGTAGCCCAAAATTGTGTCGCTCCTTATCGCCAAGCTCGCTCGACGGTTTTCACATCCAGATAGCCCTGAATAGGGCAATACAGTAATCCTTGCATCCACCATGGTGCGCGGGGACGTATATTTGCCGAGAACGTGCTTCTGTGTCCCGATCGCCGTCGAAGTGCCCGGTTGTAAGGTACTGACGCGTCGACAGGCCAACGATGCAGTCGATACCGCATTTATAAGGACAGACAATGAATAGACGCCAATTACTCGCGAGCATTCCCGGCCTCCTTGTCGGACTGCCGGCTCTGGCGAAGGAAAACCGTGTGTATCCTCTGACGAAACCCAAATCCGAATGGAAAACCCTGCTTCCCGCCATGAGCTACCGCGTTCTTTTCGAAGAAGACACCGAGCGCGCGGGAACCAGCCCGTTGAACACGGAGAAGCGCGCAGGCACCTATGTTTGCGCCGCATGCTACCTGCCGCTTTTCAGCAGCGAGACGAAGTTTGACAGTGGCACGGGGTGGCCGAGTTTCTTTGATTATTTGCCGGGCGCGCTCGGCACGAAAAAGGATACGAGGCTCATTTGGCCACGCACCGAATATCACTGCCTGCGCTGTGGCGGGCATCAAGGGCACGTCTTCGACGATGGTCCCAAACCCACCGGGCTGCGCTACTGCAACAACGGCGTGGCGCTGCGCTTCGTTGCGAAGGAAGAAAAGCTTCCGGAATTGCGAACCTGAAACGGTGGTGCCGGGGTGAAATGGCGTAACCCCAACGATGCAGTGTGCTGTCAATGCCCGGATTCCAGATCTCTGGAATCCGGGCTGCGATGGCCTATCGCAACGCTTCCCTCACGAAATCCATCCGGTCTTGCCCCCAGAACATCTGATCGCCGACAAAGAACGTCGGCGCACCGAATACGCCGCGCTCCACGGCTGTTTGTGTGGCAGTCTTGAGCGCATCCTTGGCGGTTTGTTCACTGGCCAGTGCAACCAGGGCCTGGGCATCGAAGCCTGCCTTACGCAATGCCTCCGCCGCCGTGGCCGGGTCGTTCATGTTCAGCGAATCGACCCAGATGGCGTTGAAGATGGCGTGGCAATAATCCATGAAGCGTGCGTCGCCTTTCATCTGCAAGGCGATGGCGCCCCGCATGAACAGCAGCGTGTTGATCGGGAAATGCGGATTCCGGTTGAACGCCACACCGTAGCGTTTGGCAAAGCGCGCGAAGTCCGCAAAAATGTATTTGCCCTTCGCGGGAATGTTGGCCGGCGATTGATTGCCCGTGGCCTGGAACACGCCGCCCAGCAGCATCGGCTTGAGCACGGCTTTGGCCCCGGTGGTGGCTTCCAGGGCGGGGAGCTGCGTCCACGCGAGGTAGGAGGCCGTGCTGCCGAAGTCGAACCAGAACTCGAAGCTTTTCATCAGAACTTCTCCATGTAGGGCCGCAGGTCCAGTTCATGTGTCCAGGCATCGCGCGGCTGCGTGTGCAGCATCCAGTACGCTTCGGCGATATGGTCGGGGTTGAGAATGCCGTCCTGCGCCTTGAGCGCGTAACGCTCTGGGAACAGATCACGGATGAAGGCGGTGTCGATCGCGCCGTCGATGACGGTGTGCGCAACGTGGATGCCTTGTGGACCGAGTTCGCGCGCCATGCTTTGCGCCAGCGCACGCAGCGCATGCTTGGCGCCGGCGAACGCGGCGAAGTTCGCCGAACCGCGCATCGACGCCGTGGCGCCGGTGAACAGGATGGTGCCACGCTGGCGCGCCACCATGCGCCTGGCGACCTCGCGTCCGTTCAGGAAACCGGCGAAGCAGCCCATCTCCCAGATCTTGAAATACTTGCGCGCGGTTTCGTCGAGGATGCTCGCGGCCGCGTTGGCACCGATGTTGAACACCAGTACTTCGATGGCGCCGAGCGTGGATTCGATTTTCTCCACCATTGCCACCACTTCTTCTTCCTTGCGGGCGTCGCTGCCGAAGGCGTGGGCTTTACCGCCCGCCGCCTCGATCTGCGCGACAAGAGGCGCCAACTTGTCGGCCGAGCGCCGCGTCACGCACGTCGTGTAGCCCTCGCGCGCGAAGCGCCGGGCGATGGCCCCGCCGGTTGCGTCGCCCGCGCCGACAACGAGGCACACACCCTTGTTGGATTTCCCGTTCGTAAGCGTCACTCCTTTTGTTGGCGGGAGTAGCGGATCTTGCCTGAAGTTGTCCGCACCCCTGCTCAAAAAACCTCTACGCCGCCGCGAGGGGATAGTTCGACGGGAACATCGCGCGCTTCGCTTCCTCGTCCATCTCCTGCTTGAAGGCGATGTCTTTGCCGACAGCGCGCGCTCGCGCGACGGCGGGCCGCGCGTTGATCGCGGTAAACCAGCGCTTCAGGTTCGGATAGGCCGCGAGCGGATCGGCCTCGCCGGGAAGCACGATGGGAGCGCGGTCGACCCAACCCCAGGCTGCCATGTCGACGATCGAGTACTCGGCGCCGACGATGGTGTCGCGCGCCTTCAGGTGTTTGTCGAGTACGCGGTAGTGGCGGTCCGCCTCGCGCCGGTAGCGATTGATCGCGTAGGGAATCTGCTCCGGCGCCGCGCGCTGGAAATGCACTGCCTGTCCTGAATAAGGCCCGATGCCCGTCGCCACGAACATGAGCCAGGAAAGCAGGTCTCCGCGGTCCGCTGCGCCCCCGACGAAGCGCCCGATCTTGTCGCCGAGATAGAGCAGGATCGCGCTGGAATCGAACACCCTGACGTGTGCACCGCCGGGACCGTCGGTGTCGACGATGGCCGGCAGTTTGCCGTTCGGGTTCACAGCCCTGAAGTCCGCCGAGTGCTGTTCGCCCTTGCGCGTATCGATCGGAACGACCTCGTACGCAATACCGGACTCCTCCAGGAACAATGCGACCTTCAGGGGATTCGGCGTGGGGTGAAAGTAAAAGCGGATCAAGGCAGCCTCCTTTGACTTATTAATCTTCGATTCGAAGAGCTGGTCGATTGTACGCCCGTATCCTTGCGTCCCCGTTTCACGGAATGAGCATCTCTCCGGTGTTCTCCAATTTGCGATTGCGTTAAGCTGTGTCCGCGATAGCGCCGGCACGGATTGCCGCCGCCGTCTGTGCTGTCGCGCTCATGTAACAATCGTTTTAATCCTTGGAGAACCCCGTGCGCAAACTCATTCCCCGGTTGCTCGTCACGCTCGCGAGCCTTTTTGCCGTGATGGCGACCATCTCGCAGGCAGGTGCTGAGCAACCGATCAAGATCGAAAGCCGTTTCACGGAAGTCAACGGCGTCCGGCTGCACTACCTTGTTGCCGGCAAGGGCGAACCCGTCCTGCTGTTGCACGGTTACGCCCAGACCAGCCACATGTGGCGGCCGCTGATCCCCAAGCTCGCGCAAACACATACGGTGATCGCTCCCGATTTGCGCGGCTTCGGCGGCTCATCCAAGCCGGAAACCGGCTACGACAAGAAGACCATGGCGCAGGACATTCACGCTCTCGCGGAGGCGCTCGGCTACAAAAGCGTTGCGGTCGTCGGTCACGACATCGGGTTGATGGTGGCGTACGCCTACGCTGCGCAGTACCCGGAGGACGTCGATCGCATCGTGCTGATGGACGCATTCCTGCCCGGGGTCGGCGACTGGACCAAAGTGTGGTTGCTGCGGGATCTCTGGCATTTTCATTTCTACGGCAAAACGCCGCTGGCGCTCGTCAAAGGCCGCGAACGCACTTACTTCGAGCACTTCTGGAATGAATTCGCCGCCGATCCGAAGCACTCGGTGCCGGAGAAGGACCGGCAGTTCTATGCGAAGGCGTATGCGCAGCCGGGCGGCATGCGCGCGGGATTCGAAGTATTCCGCGCGTTCGAGCAGGATGGAAAAGACTTCGCAGACCTTGCCCAAACCAAGCTGACGATGCCGATGCTCGTGTTGAGCGGTGAGAAAGCCGGCGGGCAATTCCTGATCGACCAGGGCGAACTCGTCGACGATAACGTGGAGGGCGTAATCGTCGAGGGCTCGGGCCACTGGTTGATCAACGAAGCGCCGGAACAGGTCATTCCGAAGCTTCTCGAGTTTCTGAATCGCTGAAGTCGGCGGAGCCGGGACATCGGCCTGTACAAATGTCGATACCCGCACGACGGACAAGTCGTGCGGGTATTTCATTTCAGGGACTGCAGAGCCTCGCCTGGCGGCTCAGATCTGCGCCATGCCGCCGTCGACGGACAATTCCGCACCATTCACATAGCTGCTGTCATCCGAAGCCAGGAAGACGACGGCCTTGGCGATGTCGTCCGGCGTACCCGCGCGACCCTGCGGCGTGACGGCCACCATGCCGTCGACGAACCCCTTGATCTGTTCGTCGGTCAGGCCTAACTGGGAAAATCCCGGCGTCACTACCACTCCGGGACTGACCGCGTTCACGCGGATCTTCTTGTCCTTGAGGTCCACGGCCCAGCCGCGCGCAAAATTGCGCACCGCGGCTTTCGTGGCACTATAGATGCTGAGGGCCGCGAAGCCCTTGTTGGCGACGATGGACGCATTCAGGACAATCGTCGAACTGGGCGGCATCAGCGGCAATGCCTTTTGCACGGTGAAGACCACGCCTTTCACGTTCGTGCCGAAGATCTGGTCGTAGTGTTCCTCCGTGATCGATCCGAGCGGCGCGATCTGTCCGCCTCCGGCATTGACGAAAATCGTGTCCAGGCGGCCACTGCCCTTGCGGATGGTTTCGAAGAGCCGGTCGAGGTCGGCCAGGTTCGAGACATCGCCCTGCACGCCGACCGCGCTACCGCCGATTTCCTTGACTGCGGCATCCAGTTCTTTCTGCCGCCGTCCGGTGATGTAGACCTTCGCCCCTTCCGCGACGAATCGCTTCGCGGTGCCCAAGCCGATGCCGCTGTTGCCGCCGGTAATGAGCGCTACTTTGTTGTCGAGCTTACCCATGTTGATTCTCCTTGAGAAATTCCGCCGCAGCGAGAGTTATTTTGTAGTGAACGATACAGATAATGGCGCAAGCCTAGGCGGTTTGCGGCCGGACGTCAAATAATTTAGTATTGATCGCTATGAAAAGGACCGAGAACCCCGTCCCGGCCGTGCGCGGGCGCCCGCGCGCCTTCGATCGCGAGCGTGCGTTGCAGCGCGCGACCGACGTGTTCTGGCGCAAGGGTTACGAAGGAGCGTCGCTAAGCGACCTGACGTCCGCCATGGGCATTAATCCGCCCAGCCTTTATGCCGCGTTTGGCGACAAGGAAACGTTGTATCTCGAAGCGTTGGAGTACTACGTCAACGGTGCTGCCTGCCGAACGGCAGTCCTCGACGACGCGCCGACGGCCCGCGCTGCGGTCGAGGCGTTGCTGTTGCGATCGGCCACGGCGCTGCCGGAAATCGGCCTGGGCTGCATGCTGGTGACTTCGGCGGTCAATGCCTCGTCGCCGAAAGTGCGCAAGACGTTGACGGCATGTCGCGCGGGCGCGGAAGCCGGCCTCAAAAAGCGCATCGAGCGCGGCATCCGCGAGGGCGAACTGCCCGCGGGAACGGATGCTGCCGGCCTTGCGAAGTTCTACGAAACCGTGATGCAGGGCATGTCCACGCAGATCGCTGACGGCGTATCGCCCAAGGTTCTGCAAACGATCGTCGCGAACGCCATGCGAGCGTGGCCTGAAAAACGCAGGCGTCGCAAAACTTCCTGACCGGGGAAACAGGGTCGGGCCTGCATGTAGGACTGACGGCCAGGCGCCTTTAGAGATTCTGTGCTTTGAACCGGCTGCGCCGGTTGACCTCCCGCCCGGAAATCATGAACGCGCCGTCGCCGCGGTAATGGAACGTCTCCGGATACTTCGGCGACGTCGCGACATGCGCCTTCACGACTTCCCAGATGAAAAGACCGTGCTTTGAGACCTGACTGCCGTCGTAGAGCCGGCATTTGAAGTTCGCGTAACACTTCTCGATCAAAGGTGACTACTGCTGGTTTCCCCATCGCGTTTTGGCTTGCGCCAACGCCTCAGTCCGAGCCGCCTTGGCGTCAGTCATACATGCACGTATGAATGCGCTCGACCGCTTACGGCATTTCGCCGTCGCATTCTTGTACTCCATCTGTGCCTTCGCTTTGGCGGCTTTGTAGTCAGCCTCCTTTGATTGATCGATTGCTGCCGTGGAGAGCTTGGTTTGCCTGGCGGGCTTCTGCATGGCCGAATCGGCTGTGGCGTTCGGCTTCGTGCCTGCGGCAACATTTTGGACTGTTACCAATGTTCCAGCGCCGGCACACAGTCCGACGACCAATAGAGAAAGTGTGGTGCGTCTCATCCTGGTTGCGTTCCTTCATTAAACAGGTGTCAGCGTAGCGGCGTCCTTGCTTCGTCGTGCCGGACGTTCCACAGTTGCGCTTTACTTTCGGGCGCTTCCAACCTTTGGGGGTCATGCCCTGGATCACTGGACGCCACGGCACGCCAAGCATGGCGCAAAGTATCCCCGCCAACGCATTGTACGGCTTGCTCTCTGCGTAAGGGACTTACCGAGGAAAGGAATCCGAAGCTGCGTTCAACCGGGCGTTCAAGAGAGAGTTTGGACTGCCGAGCGCGTTGCCGACGGACGGCCTCGTGCTCGATGCTCTTGAAGACTTCCAACTGGACGCGGCTTCCGCCGACGTCGCCGAGAACGGGTCGCAGGCCTGCGAGCAGCCCGGCGGCCTCGCCGTAGCGGCCTTCGGCCCAGGCGCCAAGCGCCCGCAAACCTGGCTGGGTGATGTGCCGCGCGCGCAAGGCTGCGTAGTTGCCGCCTTGCGCACATTGCTCGATCGCCTGAACGAGACGTTGTGCCCGCGCCTGCTTGCCGGCGCTCAAGTGCGCGAGCGCCGCATGAAGGTCGACATAGGGCCAGAATCCCGGCGTCATTGTCCGTTCGAAGGCGTCGGAAACCCTGCCCCAGCGGCCTTCGTCGTCGACCCCCGCGGTCGCGAGGCGCCATAGCAGAGCAGCGGCGTCGCACGCGTCGAGTGGCGATCCCGCACTGGCGGGAAGCAACCAGGCATCGAGTATGCCGAGCGCCGACGCGACGTTTCCTGCCTCGGCGTCGAACATGGCGAGATGCCATGCGTTGTGCGTGCGCATGCGGCTCTCCGTGGCCCATTGGGCGCCCTGATCGCGCATCCATTGTGCACCGTCGCGGTGTCGCCCGGACTCGGCAATCGCGTGCGCCACCGCGTGCACGCCCAGCGGGCAGGCAGGGTCGCTCGCCAGCGCTTCCCGCCCCAGTGCCTCGGCGTACGCGGCGTCGCCGTTTTCAGCGTGCGCGAATGACGCCATGGCAAGCACGAATCCGAAATTGCGCTGATCACGCGTCCATGCCGGCACAACCGCATCGACGACCGCGCAGAGCTGGTCATGCCAACCAAGGAAGAAGTAGCACGACAGCGCGAGCCGCAGCGCCAGCAGATCGCAAGGCCACCTGTCCAGAATCGACGCATAGCGTTCAGCGGCGAGGACCGGGTTCCCGGATAGCCACGCCTCGGCCGCAGCAAAGTGGGCGCGTGTCTGCGGCGATACCGCGCGGCCATCGGCTGTCCGGATCGCTTGCGCGATCGCAGGAAAGGTGTCCGGAATTTTCGCGAGGACGCCAGCTGCGGCCCGGATGGTCTGTGCTTGATTGAACTCGGGATGCCCTGGTCCGATATCGCAAAGCTCGACGACGGGATCGCCGACGGCGCGCAGGAGGTGATCGAGGGCTAGAGAGGTCGCTTGCATGATGGTGAATTTTGCACGCGAGCCAGATTGCAGACTTGACGCAGACACCGGCGTTCTTTGCAGACGCACCGCTTCTGCAGGTTTCGTGACGGTCGTGACGTCGTGACGCCGCGAGGTCGAGTCCTCCCGCTTCAGAACTCAGGCGTTCGCCACCGAACTATCGCGCCGTCACGACCGTCACGCCGTCACGGCATCTACCAGCATTTGTCGTGCAGAACGCTCCTCGGTGGAAAAGCAGCGGTTCGCCGGGGAAATGCCGATGACAAACGACGTCGCCGAAAAAGGCGACGTCGTCATCATGCGGCGACCGCCGCCGGCGATGGTGCTTGAAGAGCCCGCCGTGTTATTCCGCCATGCTGACACCCGAGCCCCCCATTTCCTTCGGGACGTCTTTCATCTTCGGCAACCCGTCCTTGATGCGCAGCTTCGTCTCCTGATAGTTGACATGGATGCCGGCTTGATAAGGAAAGTCAGGAATAGCCGCCGCATACACGTCGGTGAGTGCCCAGCCGGGATGCTCGGTGAAGAGGTGGCCTCCACACGTCTTGCACCATTTGCGATAACTGCGCGGCGTCTTGTTGTAAGTGCCGATGTTGTCCGCTCCCCGCGTGATCTGCACCGCTTCGGGTTTCCATAGAGTGAAGGCGTTGACAGGTCCCGCCGACCAGCTTCGACACGACTCGCAATGGCAATAACCCATTGCGGCCGGCTCGCCACTGACCGTGAACTGAACCGCGCCGCAAAAGCAACTGCCTTTGTAAGATTTTCCGTTGCTCATGATGCACCTCGTTGGTTTGCACTCGTCCTGCCGATGCAGGCCTGTCCGGCCGATTGATTTTTGCCGGAAGCCATTACTTCCGCTCGATCACGACTTCGAGGTACTCGCTCGGCAGCACCAGCGTGCCGTCGCCCGAGCGGTTGTCGCGCTCCATGAGAGCCTGCAAGTCCCGGGTGAAGGCAGCCTGCTTCCCGGCATCGAGCGCGCCGAAAGTCTTGTTCATCGGGCCGTAGTAGGTGCGGAACACTTCGATCCAGTGTGCCGGCGAGCGATAGCGGAAGGTGAACTGGCGGCTGGTCGTGCGGATCTCGTTCGCGGTTTTGCCGAAGAGCTCCCCGAGCCTTGCCTTCGTGCCCCACAGTGCCGGGGATTTGACGCCCGGCGCGGGCGGGATGTACTTGCCGATCGTTTTGAACAGTTGTCCGATGAAGCTCTCGGGAGTCCAGTTCGCCAGGCCGATCCGGCCGCCGGGCTCGCAGACGCGCGCGAGCTCGCTCGCCGCCTTGTCCTGGTTCGGGGTGAACATCACGCCGAAGGTGGACATCACCGCGTCGAACGACGCGTCGGGGAAGGGCAGGTTCTCGGCGTCGGCTTCCTGGAACTGGATCGTGTGGCCTTCGGCCTGCGCCCGCGCTCGCCCGGACTCGAGCAGCGAGGACACATAATCGGTGGAGGTCACGTCGCACCAGCGGCGCGCGGCCGCAAGCGTGGCATTGCCGTTGCCGGCGGCGACGTCGAGCACGCGGCTGCCTGCGCGCAGGTCGAGCGCTTCGCAAAGGTTCTCGCCGACGATCTGCAGAGTGGTGCCCACGACGGCATAGTTGCCCGTGGACCAGGCGGCTTGCTGGCGGGTCTTGACGGCGGCGAGATCAATGGCGGGTGGGGAAGTGGAAATGACTGCGGACATTGTTGTACTCCTTGAATGAAATGGCGTCGTTGTTGCGTTGGTGGTCGGATGCTAGTATTCCCGCCCTCGTATTCCGGTTGAATGCTCAGGCGTCCGATTTTCTTGCGCGGGACGCCGGAATTGACCCTCTACTATGGATGCCTTGTCGGACGTTCTTCGCGCTGTGAGGCTCAGCGGCGCCGTCTTCCTGAACGCGGAGTTCAGTGCCCCGTGGTGCGTGGAAGGCCGGGCAGAGAGGTCGCTTTGCGCCGATTTTCTGCCGAGCTCGCAACGAGTGGTCTCCTATCATCTGATTGTGGAGGGATCATGCTGGGCACGGCTTGCCGATGACGACACCTCCGCCCTGCGGCTTTCCGCCGGCGAGCTCCTGGTGGTCCCGCAAGGCGAGACGCACGTCATGGGCAGCGTGCTCGATCTGCCGCGCACACCGTCGGCCGCCCTGCTGGCCGATCAGTTGGATACCCCTCCCGGGGACGTGATGAGGCTGACTTACGGCGGAGGAGGAGAGAAGACGCGGGTGGTGTGCGGGTTCCTCGCCTGCGACGAAGCGCTGAGCAATCCCCTGCTGGCTTCGCTGCCGCGCATTTTCAAGGTGGACGTGCGCAACAGCAGCGGATCCGCCTGGCTCGAATCATCGCTGCGCTTCGCTTCGGAGGAAGCGGCAGTTTCGCGACCGGGCAGCGCGACGGTGCTGGGCAAGCTCTCCGAGCTGTTGTTCGTCGAAGCGGTGCGTCGCTGTATCGATACATTGCCGGCGGACGAGAAGAACTGGCTCGCGGGATTGCGCGACCGCTTCGTCGGCCGCGCGCTGTCGTTGCTGCATAGCCAGCCCGCGCATGCATGGACGGTCGATGAGCTCGCGCGCAAGGTGGGATTGTCGCGCTCCGCGCTGGCCCAGCGCTTCACCGATTTCCTCGGGCAGCCGCCCATGCAATACCTGGCCCGCTGGCGCCTGCAGATCGCCGCTCAGCAACTGCGTGACGGTGAAAAGTCGCTTGCCGACGTGGCGGAACACGTGGGCTACGATTCGGAGGCGGCATTCAACCGCGCCTTCAAACGTGAATTCGGCATGCCTCCGGCAAGCTGGCGTAGGAGCGAGATCCGGAGCAAAGGCCTTCGCACGGATGCTGAAGGTTAAGCGGATTTTGGGAGAATCTCTCCGCCGCTGCCGCGTGCGGGTGCATCGCTCGGCCCAGCGCTTTGTCGCCGAAAATAAAAACCCCGTCACTCGGGCGGGGTTCGAAGTCGCTACGAATAACTATCAAGTCGTCGGCAGTGGGGTTTTCGCCCTGATCTGCGATTGCCGCATCACTTCTGTAGTTTCCCCGGCCATCCAGGGACCTTCCGCCTGCCAGTAGTCCGGCGAACGCTTGCCGGATTTGATGGACTCGGCCGAGAGGACCATCATCGTCGCGACAACCTTTTCCTGACGAAGCAGCTTGTACTCCATTGCGACCCAGTCGACGACTTCATCGATCGGTTGTCCATTCACATCGCGCTCGTAAGGTTCGTACCAGCCGCGCTGATCCGGACGGAACGTCGTCACGATGCCGGTTTGCCTGGCCGCCACGCGGAAGGGCTGCTCACCCGGGTGCCGGTACACGATCGCGAGAAGGATCTGGTTGCGCGTGAACGCGTAACGGTAATTTCCGGTCAGGACGTAGTTCTTCGCTTCTGGTTCCGGCATGCCTTGCGAAAGCAGCGGGCGGTGCAGCGAACGGTTGGCCTCGAAAATCGCTTCCGCGCGATACTGGCCGTAAATTCCCTCCTGGCCTTTGACCTTTCCGGATTTCTGGTCGACGCGCTGATCGTCGATGGATACACCGAACGTCGCCTTGTACGAGTCGTCCAGCGGCACCGCGTTCGCCTGCAACAATCCCTTGTTCAACTCCGTGAGTCCTGTTCCGACCGTATAGGGAAGAAACGCATGTTGCTCCTTGTTCATCCGGTACACTTCAGGCGACGCGTTTCCGTAAACGTACCGCTGTGATCTGCAATCCGGTATTTTTTCCCTCGCATGGCCGAGCCCCTGATCAGAGACGTCTCCGATACCGCATTCTGGATCGCGCATCATCGTGCGCTCGAATCCGAACGGGCCGACGCGCTGTTCCGCGACCCGTTTGCCGCCCGCCTGGCGGGAGAGCGCGGCGGGGAAATAGCGGTGTCGATGCCCAACTCGCGCATCATCGGTTGGACGATCGTGATCCGGACCTGCATCATCGACGACTTCATCCGGGCTGCAATCGGCGAAGGCGTCGACACCGTCCTCAACCTCGGCGCGGGACTGGATACGCGTCCGTACCGAATGAACCTGCCGGCATCGCTGCACTGGATAGAAGCCGACTATCCCCACATCATCGAGTACAAGGAAAGCCGGTTGGCGCACGAGACCCCGCGCTGCCGTCTGGAGCGCGTGAGGATCGATCTCGCCGGCCGTCCGGCGCGGCAGAAACTGTTTTCCCGCGTCAATGCTCAAGCTAACAGGATTCTGGTTCTCACCGAAGGCGTCGTTCCTTATCTGAGCGTCGAGGAGGCGGCGTTGCTGGCGGACGACCTCAGAGCCCTGGATCGTGTCCGCTATTGGCTGGTGGATAACTTTTCCCCCGAGGCGATGAAGTTCCGCCACCGCAAAGGGCTGGGGCAGAAGATGCAAAATGCCCCGTTCAAGTTTGCGCCTGGCGACTGGTTCGGTTTCTTCCGGCAGCACGGGTGGCAATCCAAAGAGATCCGCTGGCTGGCCGACGAAGGCGAGCGCCTGCGCCGGCCGATCCCGCTACCCCCGCTTGCCAAGGTTGCAGTGAAATTCTGGGGCCTTTTCCTGTCGAAGGAGCGGAGGGACGCTCTGCGAAAATTCGCGGGTTATGTATTACTGGAGCCCTGCTGAGACTATCTAGCTCAGCGCCTTGTCCGCTCTCAATCTTTCCACCAGCAAGTCAACAAAAGTTCTGACCTTGGCAGAGGCCTGCCGGCCTTCGCTGTGCAGGACATGGATAGGCAGGCGTGGCGGCTCGAAGTCGCTCAGAACGGCTTTCAATTGACCCGAGGCCAGGAACGCAGCGATCTGATAGGAGAGCAGGCGAGTCACGCCGAAACCCTGCACGGCTGCCACGATGGCGGCTTCATTGTTCGTTACCGTCAGCCGCGGTGTCAATTTGACACTCGTCGTTTTCTTGCCGTTCACGAATTTCCAATCGACGGAAGGCGAGACCGGGTTCGCGGCGACAACGGCGTGCTTGGCGAGATCGGCCGGCGCACGCGGAACGCCATTCGCCTTGAGGTAATCCGGCGCGGCGCACACGACGCGGCGCACATGGCCGACGCCGATCGCCCTCATGCTCGAGTCGGGCAGTTCGCCGATGCGTATGCCCACATCCATGCCTTCTTCGAGCAGGTTGACGATCCGATCGAGGAATACCGCCGAGATGGACATGTCGGGAAAGTGCCTCAGGTATTCGACGACGCTGGGCATGACGAACATGCGGCCGAACAGCACCGGCGCGGTGACGGAGAGCTGGCCGCGCGGCGCAGCGTTCACGCCGGCGACGGCTTCGTCGGCTTCATCCGCGTCCGCGATGATGCGCCGCGCATGTTCCAGGTAACGCTGCCCCGCATCGGTAGCCCGGACGAAGCGGGTGGTCCGGGTAAGCAGGTTTACGCCGAGGCGCTTTTCAAGCGAGGCGATCGCCCGGGTCACGGCAGGCGGGGACATCCCCAGCCTGCGCGCGCCGCCGGCGAAGCTCTCTTCTTCCGCCACCGCCACATAGACGGCCATGAGGTGAAACCGGTCCATTCAGTATTCCGGTAAACGGAAGAATGAATTGTAATCGGCGGTGATTCTTCTTTCCATCGGAATTCTTCACGATGCGCTCCATTCGCAATGCACTAGGCGAAGCGAACCGACTTCGACCCATCTTGAATAGGAGAACCGCCATGACCAAACCGACTCTTGTTCCCAGCGATGTCGCCTTTACCCCCACCGTCAAAGCCATTCAGGCCCGGCACGGCTCGCGTACGGCGTATGCCCGGATGGAAGAAGGAGAGGGCTGGGAAACCACAATCACGCCGGACCTCGCCGGGTTCATCACCGCGCAGACCAGCGTGTTCCTCGGCACGGCGAATGCCGCCGGTCAGCCGTACATCCAGCATCGCGGCGGACCCGCGGGGTTCCTGCACGTTCTCGATGACAAGACGATCGCCTTTGCGGACGTTCGCGGCAACCGGCAGTTCATCACGTTGGGCAATCTCGCGGAAAATCCCAAGGCCCACCTGTTCCTGATCGATTACGCGCATCGCCAGCGCGTGAAAATCTGGGGCGAGGCGCGCGTGGTCGAGGATGATCCCGCGTTGCTGGAGAAGCTGATGCCCAAGAATGAAAAGTCGCGGGGCGAGCGGGTGATCCTGTTCACCGTGACGGCGTGGGACACCAACTGTCCGAAGCATATTCCGCAGCGCTTCGAAGCCGCGGATGTCGCGCGCACGCTCGAACAGCGCGACCGGCGCATCGCCGATCTCGAAAAAGAAGTGGTACGGCTGAAGGGGCAACTGGCTCGTACGCCCGTTGCGGGGTGATCCGCGTGAGGCGCTTGCCGAGCTGAGGTCGGATCGCCAGGGTCGAGATAAAGAAACGCATTTGAGCATGTGCCAGCGCGACCGCGCCATGGTCGACAGCAATCCTGACACTACTGTTCTTGAAACTCGTATCAGCCCGGAGGACCCGGGTGTCGGAGAATTCAGAATTGGCTCAGGGTCAACCTGATCGACGCAGGCTGATCAGCCCAGACATCGTAACCTTTGCCTGGGCTGACGCTTACTCGCGTATCAGGTCGCCCTTGATGGTGCCGCCTCTTCGGATGGTGATGGTGTTGTAACTCAATTTGCCATCTACAACGGCACGGCTACCCACCACCAGATCCTTGCACTCAATCGCACCGGACAGGCATCCCTCCACGTTGATGCTGTCGGCTTTTACACTGCCGTCCACCAGCCCTTTGGCGCCAATCAAAAGTGTTTGTACAACGAGATTACCCTTGATTGCGCCGTCCACGGTCAATGAACCTGCGGACTTGATGTCGCCCGTGAATTCAAATCCCTCGCTGATGAGGGACGATGTTACCGATAACGGCGCTGATCCCTTGTCGACAATCGACGGTTTTACGGACAAGGGTGCCGGCTGGCGGACGGGTTCCGGACGCGGGGTTCTTTCCGGCATGGCCAAAACCGCGTGTTGCCCGGATTTGTCCTGCGAATGCTTGAACTCCGGATTTTTGCTGAACATGTTCATGTGCAATGAGCCAAATGTCAGGCCGCGGTACCGGCCGCCGCTATCTTGCTGAGATTGCCCTGCAGGTCACCGCCTTTTTCAATCTCGATTTCGGCATACTGGATTTCGCCGATGACCTTGCCTGTCGATCGGACGAAGAGGGCCTTGGTGGAAGTCACGTTTTCGTGAATTTCTCCGCGAACATCGACCAGGTCGGCGGTTACCTTCCCTTTCAGGACACCGGTGTTGCCCACGAGGATTTCACGCGCGGTCAAATCCCCATCGATCGTTCCGGAAATGGAAGCGCTGTTCGGCACAACAAAGTTACCGCTGAGTTTCACGCCTTCACCAACAACCAGGCAGCCATTGTGATTGTCATCAGCCATATAGAGCTCCTTGTAAAAAGCCTGCAATCGCGGACACCGTAATGGCAGGACATGCGATTCTTTGGAAACGCTGCCATCTTCGCAGTCTGCAAGACAAGCCAGTGCTCCGAACAGGAGGATAAATCTGCCGCTTATCGGGATTTTGGCCGGAACCGTGGGGCCAGGCGGGGTCAGACGCATTGGGGGCGCGCGAGTCCGCCGCGGTGGCCGCAAGTTGCAGCGCTTCAGCGAAGCATCCACCACACGATGAGGGCCGCCACTGCCGGCACCGCAAACACGAGGAGAAACATGGGCGCCTCCTCCGCGACCGAGTAGCCGGCCTGCTTGACCCCCATAACCATGTTGATGCCCGCCCCGACGAGCCACAGCGGAAGAAAGATGAGTGCGGCCGTCGCGATCCCGGGCGTGCCGCCAAGGACACGCCCGGCGATGGCGCACAGGCCGAGCAAGCCGAAACCAATCGCAAGGACAATGATCGTGTGCATGATGTGCCCCTCTAATCCGCCTGCCCGATGTCCAGGCGCTTGATCTTGCCGGACGGGGAGAGCTGGAACCTGAAATAGGTTCGAAAGTCGCCCCACTGGTCCGAATGGAATGCGCCGGTCAGGTCGAGGCCGTTGTTTTCCACCCGGTCGATAGACGTGAACCGTTCGTGGCCGAGAGCGTCCTGCGTGAACTTCTCGAGGCTGCGAGGGGCGCCGTCGTCGTAGAGCCTGGCGTCGGGTTCGAAGAGCGCGGACCAGGCTTTGCGGTCGCCGCTCTGCAGCGCCTCGATGGCGGCTTTGACGGCAGGGTTCGTTAGCGCGTTCGTATTCACTGGTTTTTCTGATAAGTCCCAATCAACACCGCCTGTTCGATGACATGCCCCTTCATCGCCTTCTCCACATCCTGCTTGCGCGGCTTCTTCATGTCAGGAAGCACGACGTCGAGCGCGTAGAGCTTGTGAAAGTAGCGATGGCGGCCGATAGGCGGGCAGGGGCCGCCGTAGCCGATGCGCAGGAAATCGCTGTTGCCTTGCAGCGTGCTTGCGGGTAATTCTTTCGGCGAGACGCCCTGCGGCAGACCGGTCGCCAAAGGCGGAATGTTGTAGAGCACCCAGTGGACCCAGGTCATCTTCGGCGCGGCGGGATCGGGCGCGTCGGGATCGTCTATGATCAGCACCAGGCTCTTCGCGTTCGCCGGAACGCCGCTCCAGGCGAGCGGCGGCGAAACGTCCTGTCCCTGGCAGGTATGGATTTTGGGAATTCCGCCTTCGTGCACGAAGGCAGTCGAAGTCAGTTTGAGCGTCATGGCCTTGTCCTCCTCTGCATGGACCCCCTGCATCATCAGCGCTGACGCAATCAGCGCCGAAATCAAAACCAAAAGAAATGACAGCTTGCATTGCCGCATTACTGTTTACCTCATCGTCGCCAAACACTCGATTTCCACTCTCGCCCCGAACGCCAGGCCGTTTGTCGCAAACGCACTTCGCGCGGGCATGCGGTCCTGGGGAAAGTAGGTTCGATAGACTTCGTTCATGGCGGCCCACTCCTGGATGTCGAGTAGCATCACGGTGCATTTGACCACGTGGTCAAAGTCCGATCCGTATCGGTCGAGCGCCCCCTTGATGTTCTCCATTACCTGCTTCGTTTCCGCCTGTATCCCGCCTGGCACCACCGTATTCGTGCCCGGGATCCTCCCGGTGAAGCCAGACAAGTAAAGCATATTCCCGACGCGAACCGCTTCGGAAAACGGCCGCTTGAGAAGGGTCGTTGCAGGCGAGGTCAGATATTCGGGTCCCGGCTGTCGAGCCTGTCCCGCGTGCGACTCTTGTTGGGCGTTGACGCTTTGAGAGAATGCGAAGCCAAGGCAAAGAATACTCAGGTAAAACGATCGCCGGGTCATGGTGCTCTCCTTATGTGCGTCAGGCAACGGTCGCCAGGCCTGCAGTGTGCATAAACTGTCCAGCCACGGCTGCTCAAGTAAACCTATTTATTGATTCGCCTATTATCTGTCAGGCATATTCGAGCAATGGATCCGACAAATAGCGCAGATTTGAATAATTAAGGCATGCCGAAACGAAAACAGGCCAGCAATTTTCGCTGGCCTGTTTCCTCGAAGGTTTGTCAGGGTGACGCCCTTTTTGAGCGATGAACTCGACTCTCCTTCGCGTACCCCTCAAGGGCACCCGCCGAGCGAACTTTATCTTGCGAGCGGATCGGGCCTGAGCTGGAACTTGAAGACCCTGGACAGGTTTTTTGTCCCGTCTTCGGAGTGGAACGGCGCTCGGGTGGAATTCGTCGCCCAGAGTGCCCTGCCTTTCCACCCGGCTTTCGGATCGTCGATGCGTCCTTCCGCCCACTTCGCGAAGAAGCCCATGGGGTAGGGCACGCGCAGCGTCACGAACTTGCCGTTGACCAACGCGAAGTAGGCGTCACTGGTGTTGCCCGTCGCGATCGGCACGTTTTCGCCGAGCCCCAGTGTGTTGAACCAGTCGACCCAGACGTAGTAGCTCGCCTCGGCGCTGCCGTCGTCGTGCACGTCCCTGAACTGCGGTCCGGGTAACCGGACCAGCGTCCAGCCCTCGGGGCAGTGCCGGCGGGTGGCCGCGCCCGGCCCGTTCAACGGTCCCTTGCACTTGCGCCTGTCGAAGCTGCCGAGATGGCCGCTCGCGTACGAGGCCCAGAACACGCCGTTGCGATCGATGTCACCGCCGCGCGCCCCGTAAGCGGGCAGCGGCGGCTCGTAGATTTCGGTGATCGCCGTGTTGGCCGGATCGGACCCCGGCGCGACGCGCACGATATAGCTGGGGAACGGCGCCAGCGCGGTTCCCCAGACCGAACCGTCGACCGGGTTCACGGCAACGCTGTAGAGGTTGACCGCGATGCGCTTGTCCTTGGCAGGGTCGAGCGGCTGGTCGGGCTCGACCCATTCGTCGCGCTTGCCGTTGCCGTTGGTATCAAGCACGAAGGGCGTCCAGCCCTGCGATTCCATCTCGTCGCCGGTTTCCTCGAACTTCTTGCGGTTCAGCCAGCCGAGCACGCCCGGGCCACCCACCCCGCTCGACGTCCACAGGGTATTGTTGGCGTCTTCGGCGAAGATGACATGGTGCGTTGGGAAGCACGTCGAGATCAGCGTCCACTTGCTCGAAGCAGGGTCGTACATCGAGAGATGCCGCATTGCGCTCTCGAGCGGGAACACTTTCGCCGACGGATGGTTCGAGCCTTTCTTGCAATCGTCGGGATTGTTCGCCTGCCGGATACGCGCCGCCGCCCAGACCCGCCCTTTCTCGTCCATCATCTGGTTGTGCGTGCTGCTCTGGCTGTCCCAGATCGGATCGGGGCCCCAGTAAGGAGAAGGCGCCATCGGATCGGTCCGGTAAGACGGCGTGTTCGGATCGCGGACGGGGTGCTTCACTTCTGTCGCGGTGTGCCTGACTGGGTCGAGAACCGGCCAGTAATCCGTGCTGTTCTCCGGTGCCCCGTACATTTTGCCATTGGCATTGATCGTGGGTTTGCGCCGATCGGTGGAGATCAAGTCGTGCATGTAGGCGCCAGGGTGGCTCCATTCCCACAGCGTCAGCACGAGGTTGCGCTCGATGCCTTGCGGCCGCGCCGGCCGATCGAAGGGGAGTTCGCCGGCAGCGATCCGGTCGGTCCAGTCGGCCCACTGCGCGAGCGCCCGCGCGGTACCGAGCCGGCCGGCCACGGTAACCATGTTGTTCATGGCCTGACCCGAGGCGATGCGCCGCGCCCAGGCCTCCGTGGAATTCATGTGCGCGAAATCCTTCGGCAATGTGCGCGTGCCGCGCGTGCCTAACGCGTGACACGCCATGCAGCCGTTGGTCTTCACGGTGCTGAGCCATTCTCTCTGGCCGCTGATGTCCAGTTGGATGCCGTTGCCCTCGAACCCCGTGCCGGGGAATTCGCTTGGTGCCGGAATCTTCAACAGGCTGTACCAGAAGATCGCCGGGTAATACTCTGCCGCTGCCGCGGCGCTCGGCGCCACCACCGCGCTCAAATCGAGGAGCTTCCCGGGCGCGCTGCGGACCTTGGGCGAATCGACCAGTCCGTAGCCGCGCACCCACACGTTGTAGGTGGCCTTGGGAAGGTCGGGAATGAGGTAGCGCCCTCGATCATCGGTGACCACGATCTTGGCGAAGCGGGTCGGAAGATCAGTCGTCTCTGCGATCACCCAAACGCTCGCTTCCGGACCGTTCGCGCTCTTCACCGCCCCGCCGAGGTCGCTGGCGCCGATCTGGATCGCCGGGTCGGCGGGCTGCTGCGCGTTCAACGGGGCCTGTCCGACGCCGAACAAGATGGCGATGCCGAGCGCTGCCATCGTTGCGTACAACACACCTGGTTTCCGCATGGTCCCGCTCCTCTATTGAAGTGTTTCCGGGTCTGCCCGCGCCGCCAGCCCGGTTTTTATACCGTCGGCAGCGGGCGAACCGCGTGCCGTGGGCCAAGCGTATCAGAATGCCCGGACGCCCCCTCTGGGCATCAAAACCTGTCTATTGGAGGATCTGGAATCGCTCTTTAGAGCGATCGGCGCTCTCGCCTCTTGGAGTCCGCGGGTCAAGTCAGCAGTGTGCGTAAATGAAAAAGTTGCCGAGCTTGCCTCGCTGCTGCCTCAAAGTTCTTCAGCCGATAGCCCGTCCTGAAAATCCGTACCACTACGGCTTCAACCCTGCGCCTCTCGCGTCCGGTAAACTTGGTACAAAAAGGGGGTGCAATGAAAAAGCTCGCGATTGTTCTGTTGTTGCTAAGCAGCGATGCCTGGGCGGGATGGAAGAGCGTAGGAGAGGACGATACCGCCACTTCCTATGCCGACCCGGCGACGATTGTCAGGAAAGGCAATACCGCGACGATGTGGTCGCTGCTCGACTACAAGGCTTTTCAGCGCATGGTCGAGGTCGGCTATTTCTCGCAAAAGGCCCAGGTCGAATACGATTGCGCCGAACCGCGATCTCGGGGACTCAGCCTTTCGCTTCACGCCGAAAAGATGGGCGAGGGCAAGGTGATTTACGAGGACGCTTCGCCGCATGAATGGGAAGCGGTGGACGCCGGTACCATGAGCGAGATTTTCCGGAAGGTCGCCTGCAAGTAAGCCATCGACATCCGATCCTTATCGCTCGCGCACCTGCGGACGGCCATGCGTGGCATGGCGGCCGTGGATCAGCATATTTCCTACATTCAGGAACTACACGCCGGAGATGTCGTGACCGTGCGAACCACGCTGATCGAGGTCAAGGAAAAGAGCATGCGGTTCGTTCACGAGATGACGAACGATGAACAAAACGAGGTTGTCGCAAGAACCACACTGAAGGTCGTGCACCTGGACACCGAAGCGCGAAAGTTCTGCGCGTTCGCCGAACCCATTGCCGCCAAGGTGGCCTCCATGCTTGCGGTGACCCAGATTTAATCGACCTGATTGGATGCTCGCCCGGAAATGCGATGTGCCATTCGCCGGCAATTGCGCTATGTCTGATCGTCGATCGCCTTCGACACCTGCCCGAAAAATTCGTCAGCTTAGTCCGCGTCGATCCAGCGCACCACCAGCACCATGCGGCGCTCGGGCTCGATCCACGTAAACGAATCCCCCGCCCCAATAGCAAAGTCGGTCGCCGCTTGCGAGCGCTAGCTGAACGCGTTCTTCACCAAGGCACCGACAGCGCCAGACAGGCGGGAGAGGCCAAGGCGGGATGCCATCGACCTTTGCGGTTCGTGACTGCCTGAAGAATCCGATCCGTATTTGTTCGCGTGTACAAGCAAGTCGTCGATCACCGCGAGGATTTCGTCGGAATTCCCGTACCGGTCGGCCAGATCCGGCGCAAGCATCTTCGCGATCATCCGACGAAGTTCCATTGGGAGGGACCGGAACGAGTCGTTCTGGATGAGGTGACCCTTCTTCTCGATCGGGATCGAGCCGGTGAGCATTTCGGAGAAGATCATTCCAGCGGAAAAGATGTCTGAGCCAACGGATTTCGGTTCATCGGGCAGGCTGTACCAGTTCGCCTGGCTTTCATCATCGAGGTAATGTTCTTCCAGCCCGATGCCCGAGAGTTTCGCATGGCCGTCCTCGGACATGAGGATATTGGCGGGCCGGAGATTGCCGTGGATCATCCGGTTCTTGTGCAGGAACGACAGGCCATCGCAGATTTCGCGCACCGTCAGCAGGCTTTCCTGCCAGGGCGGTACGTTCGCGAGGCGATCCTTGAGGCAACCGCCGGCCAGGTACTCCATGACGATGATCGATACCCGTCCGTTGGTCGAGGTGCCATACACGTCCGCCACGTGGGGATGCTTGAGGTTGGCCAGCAATCTGGCCTCCGACACGCCGGACTTTGCGTTGAAGATCTTCTTGATCACGAGGAGTTGGCGGGTGGCCCGGTTCTCGAACAGGTAGTCGGCACCGAAGCGGCTCTCCTGGATGACATCGAGCAGGCCGAACTTGTCGGCTAGGTTCTTGAAACCCTCGACGGCATGCTCTTTCTGCTCCTGCCGGATGTGCGAGCCCTGCAGGAGCGCGAGTAGCGCGTCCTTGACCGCATCGGCGCCGGCGAATCGATCGGCGGGATTCGTTCGCAGGCAATGGACGATGATTTCGTCGAGGCGCCGGGGAATCTGTGCGTCGATCGCTGAAGGTAGCACGCCGACAACCGGCTTTTTCCCGGTGAAGAGTTCGTACATCACGACGCCCAGCGAGTAGATGTCGCTGGCCCTCGTCACGCTGGCGGTGCCCAGCTTTTGCTCGGGCGACATGTAGCTCGGCGTGCCCATCACCGGCGTGCTCTGCGCCTCCTCTCCGCCGCCGCCGAACAGGTGGGCGATGCCGAAGTCGGCGACCATGACATTGCCCTCGGTGTCGATCAGGATGTTGGCCGGTTTGATGTCGAGATGGATCACGCCGTTCTTGTGGGCGTAGGCCAAGGCCTTGCACATCTGGATGATGACGTCCACCTTCTGGTGGAAGTCGTATCGTCCCTCCGCGATGACTCTGCCCAGGTGCGTGCCTTCGACGAACTCCATCACGAAATACGGCACGGCGTCGGCGATGCCGCGATCGATCACGTGGATGATGTTCGGATGGTTGAGCCGGGCGATGATGAGCGACTCCCGGTTGAAGCTCTCGACGACTTCCGGGTCGTCGGTCAGCGTCCGGGAGAGGACCTTGATCGCCACCGGGCGGCCGAGCGAGCCCTGCACGCCCTTGTACACCATGGCCATGCCGCCTTCCCCGATTTTTTCCACCAACTCGTAGTCGCCGAACTGTGCCATTCCCGTTTCCGAAGTCGATTCCACCCCAGTCTGGATATCGACCCGTTCGAGCCCGGACTTGAGCAGGATGCTTCGGGGGAAAAGCCGGAGAGCAGGAACACTGGTTGAAGCATGAGACCTTGGAGCAGGCCTGTTCGCTCACGCGTGACAAGCCGGCTGGTCCCGTGGTCGGCCGATCTCCGGTTGTGCTGTTATTCTAGAGTAGCGATTGCTTTCAACACCCGCCCGAAGAATTCGTCGGCATGGTCTGCATCGATCCAGCGCACCACCAGCACCATGCGGCGATCGGGCTCGATCCACACGAAGTTGCCGCCGGCGCCGAAGGCGAATCGGCTCGAAGCGGGCACGCTGCGGAAGATGCGCTGTCCGTGATTGATCCAGGTCAAGTAACCGTAGAAGGGCGCGATGGTGCACGGTGTGGCCATGCGCTTGATCCAGTCCGCGGAAACCACCTGACGGCCGTTGGCCTTGCCGCCTTCGAGCATCATCTGGCCGACGCGCGCCTGATCGTGGGCGCCGATGGACATGCCGCCGCCCCAGTGCGTGCCGCCGGGCACGGACTGGACCTTCTTCCCGTTGATCTCGATCCACGAGTTGTCGTACCCGACCCAGCGCCAGGCATCGCTGGCGCCGATGGGTTGCATGATGGATTCGCGAAAGACTTCGGGCAGTGGACGACCGAACAAGTGCAGCAGGGACAGCGAGAGCTGGTTGATGCGCACGTCGTTGTATTCCCAGTACGTGCCCGGCACCTGCAGCGGACGCGGATCGCCCTTCTTCCCCGTGGGCTTGGGCGACTGATACGGAATGCTGCGGTAGCGGTCCGCCTGATCCGAAATCCCGAAGACCATACCTTCCCATTCGCTGGTCTGTTGCAGAAGCTGCGCCCAGGTCACCAGTGCATTACGGCCGTCGTCGAATCCGATGCCGGGTACCCGCGCGCGAACGGGTTCATCGACGTCGGGCAACAGCCCGCGGTCGTGGGCGACGCCGGCCAGCAGTGCGAGATAGGTTTTCGCGATGCTGAAAGTGAGGTCGGGTCGATCCGGTTCGCCCCACGAAGTCAGGGTTTTCCCGTCGAGGATGATGGTGCCCGACACGGGGCCGCGCGCATGCACCGGCCCGAGAAGCTTGTTCCAGGGCGGCGGGTCGTCGTGATGAACGCCCCACTTGTCGGTAATCTCGCGCGTCCAGGGGGATTCGTGGTCGATCGCGAATTGCACTGCCTGGTCGAGTTTCTTGTTTGGCATGGAAGACGAAGTTCAACCTGGTATGAGAGAACGTTCTGACGGCGAAGCGGGAGATCGATGATCGCACCAAGGGCAATGTATGTCCGCCGCAGATTTTTGTGCAATTCGAGCTTTATTGGGAACGCGCTTATCCCGCTTTGAGCAGCAGGGCCGGCAGCTCGGCGAGAGTGCGGATTTCGCGGTCGGGTGAGCCGGGAAGGCGCTCGCGCCGCTGGGCATACCGGTTGCACCAGACCACGCGCATGCCGAACGCCGAGGCCGCGTGGGCATCCCACGCGTTCGATGACTGGAAGGCGATTTCCGCGGCGCCAACGCCGAGGGTATCGACGGCCAGCCGGTAAACATCGGGATGAGGTTTGAAAACGCCCACTTGTTCCACGGACAGGACGTGATCGAAGAGGCTGCCCAGACCCGCGCCCTCGACGGCGTCCGCCAGCATGCCCGGCGTGCCATTCGACAGGATCGCCGTGACGAATCCCGCCTGCTTCAAATCCTCCAGCACTTGCGGAACTTCAGGAAAACATTTCAGCGTACGGTAGAGATCCAGGAGCCTGCTGCGCAGGCTGGCATCAGCGATGCCGAGGGACTCCATGGTGAAATCGAGCGCGTCCGACGTGACCTGCCAGAAATCCGCATGGCGGCCCTGTAAACCGCGCAACCAGGTGTACTGGAGCTGTTTGTCGCGCCAGAGCGCAGTGAGCGTGGCGGCCTTGTCGCCGAGCGCATCGCGGCAGCCTGCCGCCGCCGATGCAAAATCGAAAAGGGTTCCATAGGCATCGAATACGCACGCCCGGACCTTCAGACTGTCATTGTTCATTTGCACCTGCCCTTCGTTGAGTGGAGGGAATCGGAAATGTAGACCCCGAAAGTCCTCATCCGATCCATCGTCATTCCGCAAAGGATTCTTGGAGCTCCTCAGCTCTTCAGCCGGTACCCCGTCCGGAAAACCCATACCACGCCGGCGAGGCAGGCCATGAAGAACGCAAGCGTCATCGCGAGGCTCAATCCCACGCCGACGTCCGAATTTTCGTAGAAGCTCCAGCGAAAACCGCTGATCAGGTAGACGATCGGATTGAACAGGCTCACCGTGCGCCACGCCGGCGGCAGCATGTCGATCGAATAGAAGGCGCCACCCAGGAAAGTCAGCGGCGTGATGACCAGCATCGGGATGAACTGCAACTGCTCGAAGCCCTTCGCCCAGATGCCGATGATGAAGCCGAACAGGCAAAAGGTCGCCGCGGTCAGCACCAGGAAGGCGATCATCCACACCGGATGCAGGATGTGGATCGGCACGAACAGCGTCGCCGTCGCCAGAATCACCAGGCCGAGGATGACCGACTTGGTCGCCGCCGCCCCGACGTAGGCGAGCACGATCTCGAGCGCCGACACCGGTGCGGACAGGACTTCGTAGATGGTGCCGGTGAACCTCGGCAGATAGATGCCGAACGAGGCGTTGTTGAGGCTCTCGGTAAAGAGCGACAGCATGACGAGCCCCGGCACGATGAAGGCGCCGTAGGGCACGCCGCCCACTTCGCTCATGCGCGCGCCGATCGCTGCACCGAACACCACGAAGTAGAGCGAGGTGGTGATCACCGGCGTCACCAGGCTCTGCCAAAAGGTGCGCTTGAAGCGCGCCAGCTCGAAGCGGTAGATCGCCAGCACGCCATGGCGGTTGAACGCCGGAACCTTTGCGGACGCACTCATGCGGATTCGTGTACCAGGCTGACAAAGATATCCTCGAGCGAGCTTTGCCGGGTCTGCAGATCCTTGAACCCGATGCCGAGCTCGCTCAGCCGGCGCAGCAGCATCGGGATGCCCGTCCCCTCCTCGCGCGCGTCGAAGTTGTATTCCAGTTCGTTGCCGCTGTCTTTCAGGATGAGGCGCCAGTCGCTCAGGCCCGCGGGGATCGCCGCCATGGGCTCCTGCAGATGCAGCGTCATCTGCTTCTTGCCGAGCTTCTTCATGAGTTCGGTCTTTTCTTCGACCAGGATCAGTTCCCCCTTGTTGATCACGCCGATGCGGTCGGCCATTTCCTCGGCCTCGTCGATGTAGTGCGTGGTCAGGATGATGGTCACGCCGCCGGCGCGCAGCCGCTGCACCAGCCCCCACATGTCGCGCCGCAACTCCACGTCCACGCCCGCCGTCGGCTCATCCAGGAACAGGATTTCCGGCTCGTGAGCCAGCGCCTTGGCGATCAACACGCGGCGCTTCATACCGCCGGACAAGGTCATGATCTTGTCGTTGCGCCTTTCCCAGAGCGACAGGTCGCGCAACACCTTTTCGAGATGCACCACATTGGGCGCACGCCCGAACAGCCCTCGGCTGAAGTTCACGGTGTTCCACACCGTCTCGAACATGTCGGTATGCAACTCCTGGGGTACGAGACCGATCTTCGAGCGGCACTCGCGGTAGTCGCGAACGATGTCGTGGCCGTCCACCAGCACGGTGCCCGTGGTCGGCGTGACGATGCCGCAGACGATGCTAATCAGCGTGGTCTTGCCCGCACCGTTGGGACCAAGCAGGGCGAAGATCTCGCCCTTGCGGATTCCGAGGTCGATGCGCTTCAGCGCCTGCAGGCCCGAAGCGTAGGTCTTGGTCAGGTTGGAAATGGCGATGATCGGTGGCATCGGTGCGAGTTTAGCGTCATTCCAGCCAGGAGATTTCGGCAACGACGAGGATTCTGTTGCCAAGCGTGCTTGCGGGAGGGCACTGCTCAGGCCGGGAGCGATTCGATGCGATCGACCTTGTTAGGATAGAACGCGAGCCGTTCCCTGATCACACTGACTTCGTCGTACGGCTGTTCGTAGCTCCAGACCGCGTTCTGCTCTGTCCGTTCGCCCGAAGACAACGTGTAATACGAAGCGTGGCCCTTGAACGGGCAATAGGTCCGGTGCTCGGTCCGCGTCAGGCAGTCCATTTTTACGTCCTGGCGCGGGACATAGTAGACGGGCGGATAGCCGCTTTCTTCGAGCTTGATTGCATTCCGCGTATCGGCAATGACCTCGCCATTGAAAATCACCCGCACGCGCCCGCCCGCCGGCTTGGTCACGACGCGATGCTCGGGATGCTTGCTGTGACCGGGGCCACTGTTGGGGTTCATGAGAACATCGTCCTGGCTGCCGTTAGTCGACGAGTGAGCCACAGGTCAGATTGGCGATGACGCCGGTCATCGCGCTGGCGCGATCCGAGGCCACGAAAGCCGCATAGTTCGCGACTTCGGCAAGAGTCGGGAAGCGTCCAAGCAGCGTTCCGGTGCGCGCACGTTCCGCCAGCATGGCCTCGACCGTGGTGCCGGCCCGCTGCGCGAAGCCACTGAAGACTTCACGGGCGTGCGATGTGGCCACCGCTTCGGGGATTGCATCGGGCCGCAGGCACAGAACGCGGATGCCGTTGGGGCCGAGCTCATCCGCCAGGATGCGCGAAAATGTCTCAATGGCGCCGCATGTCACGCCATAGCCCAGGAATCCCTGTCCCGTCATGCGCGATCCCGGCGTCGACAGCGTAAGGATCACCCCGGAGCCTTGCTTCGCCATGTGCCGCGCGACCGCCTTCGCCGTGAGGAAATGCGTTCGCGTATACGCCGTGATCGGATGCGCATAGTCTTCGAAGGACAGCTCCGCGAGCGGAGGGCCCTGCACGTGCAGGATGCCGACGGCGTTCAGCGCAATGTCGATGCTGCCGGCTTTCGCGGCCACGGCATCGGCGTGTTTCTCGACGGCGCTCTGGTCGAGCGCATCGACTTGGGCCGTCTCGGCCGTTCCTCCTGCGGCGGAGATCTCCCTGGCTACCGCATCGAGCTTCGCAAGGGTGCGACCGGCAAGGAAGACTTTCGCGCCTTCGCGGGCAAACGCGCGCGCGACAGCACCGCCGATCGCACCTCCTCCACCATAGATCACGGCGTTCTTGTTCTTAAGCAGCATTTCTTTCTCCACTTGCTTCTGAAAGTCTTTGGCGTCGCACCGGTAAGCCGCCTGAAGACCTTGCTCATGTGACTCTGGTCGGAAAATCCGCTCTCCTCGGCGATTGCCGCCAGGCTTCGATCGCTCTCGAGCAGCAACGCTTTGACCCTCTCGATGCGCGCCTGCGGCAGATAGCGATGCGGCGCCAATCCGGTCGTGTTCCTGAACGTTCGCGAGAAATGGAATACGCTCTGTCCGGCGGCGCCGGCAATGTTCTCCAGACGGAGATCGCCCGCGAGATTGGCGTGGATGTATTCGATCGCACGGCGCACCGCCCGGGGCGGGAAGCGTCCCATCGACGCAACGCGCAGGCCGATCCTGTCCTCTGCGTGTGTTGCTGCTTCAGAATTGGAATCGAGCATTTTCCCTGAAGCCTCCTTCAATATCGGTGGGCAGCAGCCGATTCGCCAGCTTGTCCCGCCGCAGCCTGCATTCCCCCACTCGCTTTTTCACCTTCGTATGCGGGCACCTGCCGTCCGGCACGAAGAAGCACGGCGCTGAGCAAGGCCGCTGCGGCGGCGAACACAGCGCCAATCAGGAAGGCAACGTGGTAGCCGCCGTTGAGGGCAGCGAGCGAGCCCGCGCCGGACGAGAGCAGGTTGTTCGCGCGGGCGCCCGCCAGGCTGGCCAGGATCGCGAGGCCGAGCGCCCCGCCCATCATGAACGAGGTGTTGACCACTCCCGAGGCGAGCCCGGATTCGTTTGGGCTCACGTCGCTCATGGCGGCGAGCAGCACCGGGTTGAACGCGATGCCGGCGCCCAGGCCGAGGAGGAGCATGCCGGGTAGCACATCGACGACGAAGAGACCATCCACCGGTGCCCGCGCGAAGAGCAAGAGCCCGACCGCAGCCAGCAACAGTCCCACCGCGAGCGGCGGCCTGATGCCGAAACGCATGACGATCTTTGCGGAGAGGCCGAGCGAGAACGTCGCCATGATCAGATTGGCCGGCAGGAAGGCGAGTCCGACCTGCAGCGCGCTGTAGCCGAGCACGAGCTGCAGGTAGAGCGCGGAAATGAAGAACCAGGCGAACATCGCGGCGGCCCACAGGACGCCGACGACGTTGGCGGTGGCGACATTGCGCAGCCGGAACAGGCCAAGCGGCATGAGCGGTTCGCGTGCCCGGCTTTCGATACCGAGGAAGGTCGCGAGCAGCACCGCCGCTGCTGCGAGCAGCCCAAGCGTTGGCGCGGACGTCCAGCCGGCTTCGTTGCCGTTCACGATCGCGTAGACGGCAAGCATCAAAGACGAGGTTACCGTCGCGGCGCCGGCGACATCCAGACGGCCAGTCGCCGTCTGACCGCGCGCATCCGGCAGCAGGACGAGGCAGAGGGCATAAACCGCGACGCCGATCGGCAGATTGACGAGGAAAATCCAGTGCCAGTTGAACGCGCTCGTCAGCACGCCGCCGAGCAACACACCGATGCTGCCTCCGCCGGCGCACACGAAGCCGTAGATGCCCATCGCCTTTGCGCGCCCGGACGGCTCGGTGAAGAGATTCATGATCAGCGAGAGCGCGACGGCGGAGACGACCGCGCCGCCGAGCCCCTGCACCGCACGAGCTGCGATGAGCAACGCCTGCGAGTTCGACAGTCCGCAGGCAAGCGATGCGAGCGTGAAGAGGGTGATGCCGAACAGGAACAGCCTGCGGTGCCCGAAGAGATCGCCCAACCGGCCGCCAAGCAGCAGGAAGCCGCCGAATGTGAGCATGTACGCATTCACAACCCACACCAACGAGGTTTCGGAGAAGCCGAGATCTTCCCGGATCGACGGCAGGGCGACGTTCACGATCGTCGTGTCGAGAACGATCATTAGCACGCCGAGACACAGCACGTATAGAGCCAGCCAGCGCTTGCGGCTGTCGACATCGTTTGCCACTGTTATTTCTCCTTTGCCTTGCCTTGCGACGCTGTATCCGGGATGCGATGCGAAAGAGGGCTCAATCACCTTCAGGCCGGGCGGGCGCCGCGTTATCTTCAGCCCCGCAGGGTCGGTATTACGCCCGCGCCACGTAAGCGGCGAATCGCTGCAGGCAACTGGTCCAACCACCTTGGTGGGAATCGCGCGCCGCAACCGACTCGAATTCGGCCTGCCGGAAAGTCATCAGTGTCTTCGCGCCGTGATCCGCGAAGGTGATGGTCACGATCGTCTCGTGGTCGGGATCGCTCTCAGGGTCATCCGAAATGTAGGTGAACACGAGCCGCTCCGGTTCCACCACCTCGAGATAGACACCACGCCGCCAGTAGTCGGTGCCTTCAGGCGAGCGCATGCACTTGCGCCAGACGCCGCCCGGGCGGATGTCCATCTCGAGGAAGGCCACGGAGAATCCCTCCGGAGCCCACCACTGCACGAGTTGTTCCGGCTCGGTCCATGCGCGGAACACCACATCGCGGGGTGCGTTGAAGACGCGGGTGAAAAGCAGCACGCGGTCCTGTGCCTCGGCTGTCGCACCGGGCTTTGCCACGGATAATTCTTTGGTGCTCATTGCAGCGCCGCCTGTTCCAGGCGCTTTATGTCGAGTTTGCCCATTTGCATCATCGCATTCATGACTCTCGTCGACTTCCCGGCATCTTTGTCCTGCAGCAATTTTCCCAGGATGGAAGGAACGATCTGCCACGACAGGCCGAATTTGTCCTTGAGCCAGCCGCATCTTTGCTTTTCTCCGCCCGCGGAAAACTTCTCCCAGAATTCATCGACTTCTTCCTGCGTCTCGCAGTTCACGAAGAACGAAATGGCAGGGGTGAAGGTGAAAACCGGGCCGCCGTTCAGCGCAAAGAACTCCTGCCCGTCGAGTTCGAAGGTCGCGGACATGACCGTTCCCTTCGGCCCCGGCCCCGCATCGCCATAACGGGTAACGCGCCCGGTCTTCGAGTTCTTGAAAATGGAGACATAGAAGTTCATTGCCTCCTCGGCTTTGCCGTCGAACCACAGGAACGGCGTGATTTTTTGCATTTGAGTATCTCCCAATCCTGGTTGCGGTTATATGCGCTGTTCCCTGACGGCCTTTGCCAGGTAGTCGTTGAATTGCTCGAAGGTTCCGGTCCAGCCCTGCTGCATCGACGCCATTCCGTCCTGGAAGGTCTGGCGCTCCAGGTCCGTTGCCTCATACGCCTCCCACTGCACGGTGACCGTAGTCTTTCCGCCGGCTTCCTCGAAAGTCACTGTCGAAAGCATTTGCAGCGGCCAATTGAGGTGGCCGGGGTGCCGGCTTAAGCCACCCTCCGGGTCGGAAAACGACACGATGAATACCAGCCTCCGCGGCGGATCGATTTCGCGGTAGACGAACCGGCCCCACATGTCGCTGCCGTCGGGCGCGCTCATGCCGTAATGAAACTTGCCGCCCGGCCGGAGATCGACCTTGCAGGTGTGCACGGTGAAGCCTTTCGGTCCCCACCACTGTTTCAGGTGTTCGGCCTCGGTCCAGGACTTCCACACGATGTCTCGTCGCGCGTTGAACTCGCGCGATATGACGAAGGGGCGGTCGGCCTGGGGAGAGGATTTTTCCGCGGGCATGATTTTTCTCCTGAAGAGGATATCGCGGTCAGGCTCATTCGTCCTTGATCGCTTCGACCTGGACGCGCAGGTGCACCTTGCCGGCGTCGCCCTGACCGTACTGGCTCATTTTCATGCCGTATTCCGACCAGTTGAGCTCGCCTTCGGCGTCAGCTCCGCACACCTCTTTCTTGAGCATCGGATGCGGCATGCAGTTGAAGAGATTGATACTGAGCGTCACTGGGCGCGTAACGCCCATGATCGTGATCTGGCCGTCGACGGTCTTGGGCTTGTCGCCGGCGAACTTGAGCTTGCCCTTGTAGGTGGCGGTCGGAAATTTTGCGGTATCGAAGAAATCATCCGAGCGCGCTTTCTCGTCCATCGCGGCGAGGCCGAAGTTGATGCTCGAGACGTCGATCGTGACTTCGACATTTCCCGTCCTGGCAGCGCGGTCGAGCAAAACCTTTCCGGAGGTCTTGTTGAATTTGCCGCGCCAGACGGAGAGACCCATGTGGGAGAACTCGAGGCTCGGGTAGGTATGCATGGGGTCGATGGTGTAGTTGTCGGGTGCGGCAACCGCGGGAAACGCAGCACCGGCGATAACGGCGGCGAGCAAGCACTTCGTCAATGACATGGCGTTTTCTCCAGAGATGAAATCCGATGGACCGAGGGCTGGCGCGCTATTGCTTCGGTGCCGACTCCGCCACCGATTTCATATCGGCCAGACCCTTCTCGAATTGACCGCCGACCATCTTGTCCATGTTCATGCAAAGATTGATCGCCTTGGCAAAGAAATTGTTCTTGCCTTCCATGCTCCACGTCACGGCCGTTTGATTGCCTTCGGGCTTGAACGTGAACGTCGCCGTGTTGGTGGCTGCGAAGGGCTTCATGAACTCGAGCTTGATCCGGACGAGGTCGCTCGGGCGGCTCTCGATGATCGTCAGGCGTCCTTCGCCCACATCCTTGTTGCCGGCCCATGAGTAAGACGCGCCAGGCCCGGCCGGCGGGCCTGCAAAGGTCAGCTTCATCGCCGGATCGACTTTCTGCCACGGGTTCCAGGCTTCCCATTTGTGGAGGTCGTCGACTTGGGCAAATATCGCAGGCGCGGGAGCGGAGATAGTGGCGCTGCGCGCAATGCGGAAATCGGCGGGCTGCAGTGCCACGACGACGGCAAGCACGACAACAATGATGGCGAGGGCAATGAGGATGATCTTGAGCATGGTGACTCTTCTCCCTATGGCTTGAATTGTGGGAAGGCTTTCGCTTACGGTGCGACGATGATCATCCACGACACGCCGAAGCGGTCGGCGACCATGCCGAAGCGCGGCGAGAAAAAGGTTTTGCTCAAAGGCATCTGTACCTGGCCGCCATCACCCAGCAAAGCGAACAGCCGTTCAGCCTCGGTTTCGTTCGCCACCGATAGCGACAGGGAAAAGCCCTGAAAGCTCGGCTTGCCGGTGCACCTGCCGTCGGAAGCCATCACCGTCGTGTCGCCGATGCGAAAGCTCGTATGCATCACCTTGTTTTCGGATCCCGGCGGGATCATGCCAGGTGGATGGGGCTCGGGACTGTCACTGAAGCGCATGAGCATCGTCACCTCGGCGCCGAGTTTGCTGCGGTAGAACTCGACCGCCTCCTCGCAGCGGCCATCGAAAAACAGATAGGATTGGACTAGCATTGCATTTCCTTTTCGCGGTATTGAAATGGGAGAGGCTGCTATCGTTTCGCGGCCGCCTGGGCCCGTATGCGCTCCTCTTGTTCCCTGAGCTCGGGCGTGAACTCGGCGCCGAAATCATCCGCCTCGAATACCTGGCGAATCTCGATCTCGGAGTCCGTGCCCGGGAAGGGATTGGGACAGCGCTTGACCCATTCGATCGCTTCTTCCTTCGACTTCACCTGGAACAGCCAGAAGCCCGCGACCAGATCCTTCGTCTCGGGGAAGGGTCCGTCGATTACGATCCGTTTCGTGCCGGAAAACCTGACGCGTGCGCCCTTCGAACTCGGGTGGAGCCCTTCGCCTGCGAGCAGCACGCCGGCCTTCGCCAGCTCCTCGTTGTACTTTCCCATCTCGGCCAGAAGCTTCTCGTCCGGAAGGACGCCTGCCTCGGAGTTCTTGTCTGCTTTGACTATCACCATGAATCGCATTGTCTTGTCTCCTTCAGGTTGTTTGCAGCCCTGTGTTGAGGGCCGGTAGCAGAGGATGACGACTCCCGAACTCATGTCGCCTGCTTCTGTCCCGCATGGGCGCCAGGTCTAAACCATCTGCGCCAAATATTCGCCGAGGCGATCCAGAGTCTGGTTCCCGCCCTCGATGGCCCCATACTGCTCCACGGTCTTGTCCCGTTCCGCAGCCGTCGCGAAGAGCATCCGGAGGGTGAGCCTGGTCTTGCCGCCTTCCTCCGCGAAGGTCACCGTTACTTGAAACTGCACGTCCTCGGCCTCTCCGTCCCCGCTATGGTTATAAACCAGGCGCTCGGGTTTCACGATCTCGAGATAGACGATCCTGTTCGGATAGTCGACGCCATCCGGGCCGTGCATCATGAACCGCCAGACGCCGCCCGGCCGCACGTCGATCTCGTGAGTGGTGGTCGTGAAACCTCGCGGGCCCCACCACTCGTTGATGTGTTTCGGATCCGTCCACGCTTTCCAGACGAGTTCGCGCGACGCTTCGAAAGCGCGAGTCAGGACGATCTCCCGATCCGACGTTGCCTCGGCGGCACTACTTCTTTTTGCGACCACTGGTTTTTCCTTTCTTTTCCTTCGATTGGATTTCGCGCAGATAGGCGTCCAGTCGATCGAAACTTTTCTCCCAAAACTGCCGGTAGCGTTCGACCCAGTTGGAGATGTCCTTGAGCGGCCCCGCCTCGAGCCGGCAGGGGCGCCACTGTGCCTCGCGGCCGCGTGTGATGAGACCCGCGGACTCCAGCACCTTGAGATGCTTGGATACCGCCGGAAGGCTCATCTCGAAGGGCTCCGCCAGATCGTTCACGGATTTTTCCCCCGAAGCGAGCCGGGCAAGGATTGCGCGCCGGGTGGGATCGGCAAGGGCCGCGAACGTGCTGCTGAGGCGGTCGGGGGACATGCTTTGAATTTCACTCTCCGGTTAATTAACCTAAGAGTTAAATATACCAGCAATAAAAAAATCTTGTCAAGCGCCCGAGCGCGAATTGCCGCCACCAGTCGATGATGTGATCCGCCGAACCTCTTGGGAGAAGTCCTTGAGATGCGGCGGATTGTCCTTGACCGGCGTGTAGTGCCGCGTGGCGCCCGTCGGTGTTCATTGCTTTTTGGCTGCCTTCCACAATCCCATCATGCGCCCCTCTGGATCCGTGAACAGGGAGAATGCACCCATGCCTGGCACCGCCTGTTCCTCGACGTGGATCTTGCCTCCTGCCGCAACCACTTTCTTGCGATAGGCCGCAAGGTCGTCGACGTTGACATAGAAAAGCATGTTGCCCGGCCACGGTCCCTCGCGCTCCGGCTTCAGGATGCCGCCGTTGATGCCGCCCTCGCCGCCGGTTTCGACCATGCGGTAATTCATTTCGGGGATGTGCTGGATCTTCCAATCGAAGATCTTTTCGTAGAACGCCGACACTTTCGCCGGATCCTTCGACATCAATTCCCAGTGAACGACAGGATTGCCCATGGTGATCTCCTTTCATTAACGCGTGGAAGAACGCCGGTCAATGAGAGCCCGGCACAGTCGAACAGTGTGTAACGCAGGCTGACTGCTATCCGCTGACGATGTTGAGGATGTTGCCGTCCGGATCCTTGAACCAGGCGAGCTTCATGTGCCCGCCGATATGGACGTCGCCCTCCCGCTTTGTGTCCGGCATGTCGTAATGTTCGAAGGTCACGCCCTTGGCTTTCAGCTCGCGGACAACACCCTCGACGTCATCGCCGACCATCCATGTCAAGGCCGTCGCCTGGTTGGTGCCGGCGTACTTCGATCGATATACGTTGATGGTGGAGTTCCCGCTCCGGTAGGCGATCATTTCCTTGCCTTCCTCGCGCACTTTTTTCAGACCGAGCGTGCCTTCGTAAAATTTCCTCGCTGTTTCCATGTTGCTGACCGCGATGGTTGCGGCTGCATCGTTATTTCCCAGCATAGTTACCTCCTCGGCTGTCGTTGTCTGTCCGTCTTATCGCTGACTCTCCCGCAGAAAGCGTTCGAGTTTGGCGAGACTGCCGGTCCAGCCGTACTCATGTCGGTCGCGCGCCGCAACATCGAAGAACTGCTCGTGCAGCATGTTGAATTCGGTGCCACTGCCCGAGGGCCGGAAGCTGAGAGTCACCAGCGATTCACGCTCAGGCGTGCTCTTCCACGCCCAGGTGAACACCAGTTTGCGGTGCGGCTGCACTTCCCGGTACACGCCGCTGACGTCGTGCTGCTCGCCATCGAGAGTGCTGAAGATGACGTGAAAGCGACCGCCCACCCGCACATCGGTTTGCGCAAACGAGACTTTCTCCTCGTCCGGCCCGAACCAGTGTTTCAACGCTTCCGGGTCCGTCCACGCCCGCCAGACTTTTTCGGGGGCGACGGGGTAGGTGCGAGTGAGGGAGAGCGACGGCCGCTCGTTGATTTTGTTTGCCATGGTGTCAACTCCTTCTGGTGATACAGATAGCGGCCGAGCGCGTCGAGACGTTCCGTCCAGAATTTCTCATAGCGCGCCATCCACGCCGCAGCGTCCTTCATTGACTCGGCCGAAAGCGTGCAGTTCACCACCCGTCCTTCCTTGGAGCGGGTGATGAGACCGGCGTCCTCGAGCACGCGCAGGTGCTTCATGAAGCCGGGCAGCGACATGCTGTGCGGCGCAGCAAGTTCGCTCACGGGCAGGCTGCCGCCGTCCAGCAATTCGATAACACCGCGGCGCGTCGGATCGGCCAGGGCAGCGAAGACGGTATCGAGCGAGTCTTCTGAATACTTAACCATATGGTTTAGTATCAGCCTTCGCGGGCAACCTTGTCAAGCCCTGTGCTGTGATTCTTGCCTTGGCAGTAGTTGCTTCAGAAATCTTCGCCCTGGCGCGCACGACACGCTGGCGCGCGGGCGAAGGGGTGCCGGCTCAGCGTGGATTCATATCCCGCGGTTCGACGTCGCGAATCACTTCGCCATCTATGACACGTCCGCCGGGCGGCCGTTCGCGCATCCGCCGGCGCAGCGCACGAGTTTTCCACCACAGGTAGCCGCCGAGGATCAGCCCGATTGCCGCTACCACCGCAAATACAAGTAGCGAGAGCATGAATGCCATGACAAGCACCGCGGCACTCGCCGCCGTCGTCAGAATCTTGCCCAGAAAACCGGAGACAGGCGCGCGAAAGCGCGGGTCATTCCCGGGGAGTCTGAATTGGTTATCGTTCGTAGGCATTCGTTATCGCTGCGGTGAAGATGGGTGGTCAGTTTGATATGGGGGATCGCGCAAAGGTTCTCAAGGACTGAGAACCAGATAAAAGAGAGAAGGTGGAAGGTCAAAGGTAAATGGGGAAAGACGGGGGGCGGCTGCCTTTAGCGCTTGAATGCTTCGGTATAGCGCTCGGGAGTGAAACCTACCAGCAAAGCCTCGCCGTTTTCCATCACCGGACGCTTGATCAAGCTCGGGTTCTCGCTCATCAGCTTCAGCGCCTTGTTCTCGTCGAGATTCGCCTGTTGTGTCGGCGAGAGCTTGCGCCAGGTGGTGCCGCGCGTATTCAGAAGAACTTCCCAACCGGCCTGCTTCGACCAAGCTTTCAGGCGCGCGACGTCGATGCCCGCCGCCTTGTAGTCGTGGAAGTTGTAATGAACGCCATGATCGTCCAGCCAGGCGAATGCCTTCTTCATGGTGTCGCAGGTTTTGATGCCGTAGATCGTTGTCACTGGGCGAGGCGAGAGGCGTGAGGCGATTGGCGGAAGAGCAGGGCGGATTGACGATTCGCAAGAGCTTAAGAGCCAGGGATCAGGGCGAGAGGTTAATCTTTAAGCCTTTTCCCCTCACCCCTCATGCCTCTCGCCTCACCTAGAGAGTGAAGATTTTCCCTGGATTGAGAATATTCTGCGGATCGAGCGCCTTCTTGATCTGACGCATTACGCTGACGGCGTCGCCATGCTCCGCGATGAGGAACTTCATCTTGCCCAGGCCAATGCCGTGCTCGCCGGTGCAGGTGCCGTCCATCGACAGCGCGCGCATGACCAGACGATCGTTCAGGCGCTCGGCTTCTTCGAGTTCCTTCGGATCGTCGCGGTTGATCAGGAAGCCGAGGTGGAAGTTGCCGTCGCCGACATGGCCGACCAGCGGCGCGATCAGAAAGCTGCTTTTCATGTCCTTCTTGGTTTCCATGATGCACTCGGCCAGCTTCGAGATTGGTACGCAGACATCGGTGGCCCAGATTTCGCAGCCGGGACGCAGCGCCTTGTTGGCATAGGTCACGTCGTGGCGCGCCGTCCACAGCGCGTTGCGGTCTTCGGTCTTGGTCGCCCATTTGAATTCGCCGCCACCGTATTCAGCGGCGATGGATTGCACCATCTCCGCCTGTTCCTTGACCCCGTTCTCGGTACCGTGGAACTCGAGGAACAGCGTGTCCTTGACCGGATAGTTCAGCTTCGAGAACTTGTTCAGCGAATCCATCTGCACGTCGTCGAGCAGCTCGATGCGTGCCACCGGAATGCCGAGTTGGATGGTCTGGATTACGGTGTTGACCGCGCCTTCGATGCGGTCGAATGAGCACACCGCGGCCGCCATTGCCTCAGGTATGCCGTACAGGCGCAACGTGACTTCGGTGATGATGCCGAGCGTGCCTTCCGAGCCGACGAAAAGCCGGGTGAGGTCGTAACCCGCGGACGATTTCCGCGCCCGTCGCGAGGTGCGGATGATGCGCCCGTCGGCGAGCACCACGGTCAGCGCAAGTACGTTCTCGCGCATCGTGCCGTAGCGCACGGCATTGGTTCCCGACGCGCGCGTCGCGGCCATGCCGCCGAGGGAAGCGTCCGCGCCCGGATCGATCGGGAAGAACAGGCCCTGGTCGCGGATGAACGCGTTCAACTCCTTGCGGGTCACGCGCGCCTGCGCCGTGACGTCGAGATCTTCCGCGCTGGTTCGCAAGACCTTGTTCATGTTGGCGAGGTCGACGACCACACCGCCATGGTGCGGAATCACGTTGCCTTCCAGCGAGGTGCCGGTACCGTAGGCCACCACAGGCGTCTGGTGCCTGGCGCAGATGCGCACGATCTGCGACACCTCCTCAGTGGTATTCGGGAATACCACGGCGTCGGGACGATGCGGGTGATGCCAGGACTCGTCTTTGCTGTGGTGGTCGCGAACGCCGGTGTTGGTGGAAAGGCGGTCGCCGAAGACGGCTTTCAGCTCGTCGATCGCGGTTTGAATTTCTTTGGCTGCAAGGGTCATTGCCGTATCCTCGGTTGACGGCGCTTTCTCTCATGGGAGCGCTCGGGAAGCCACCATTTTACGCTACGGGCATTTCCTGACTGCATATTCATTCCACGCGGCCGCGCGGCGGGGTGGTTCAGAATCTGCGGGACCCTATTGCGAGGTTGACCGGCGCCCGGCGCTTCGCAATTTGTGGGCGCAATCTGTAATCCACGCGTTTACACCACAACGCGCCAGCGGCGAAGCTGGCGCAAAAGGTAGTTGGCGACTATCGCATCGCGTAACGGCTTACGGCGTCTTCGTTCCAGCTTATTCCGGCACCGGGGCGATCAGGGACGAGCACATGGCCGTTCTTGACCTCGAACGGTTGCTGCAGGATGGCATTGGCCCAGTCCATGTACTCCAGCCAGTGGCAGGTCGGCGTCACCGCCAGCAGGTGGGCGCTGAATTCCGGGAACAGGTGGCTGGACATGTCGAGGTTGTGCGCATGCGCGAGCGCGGCCGCACGCAGCCACCCGGTGACGCCGCCGATGCGCTGCACGTCCGGCATGTAGTACTCCGCGGCCCTGGCGTCGATCGCCTTCTGCATCTCGAACGTGTTCAGCAGGTTCTCGCCGATCTGGATTGGCGTCTTCACTTCCGCGGCGATCCTGGCGCAACCGGCATAGTTGTCGTGCCGGATCGGTTCCTCGATCCAGTACAGGCCTTCATCGTCGAGCGCGCGCCCGCGCAGGATCGCTTCGTTCACCGTCAGGCTCTGGTTGAAGTCGGACATCAGGAAGACGTCGTCGCCGATGCGCTTCTTCACGTTGCGCACAGCGGCAAGGTCTTCCTTGAAATTCGGGCGGCCGATGCGCAGCTTTACCGCGCCGTAGCCGCCCTCGGCGATAAGCTGCGACGCCTCGTCCGCGAGCAGCGCCGGATCCTTGATCCACAATCCGCAACTGTTGTAGGCTCGCACCGGCTTGGCCTCGCCGCCGAGCGCGCGAACCAGCGGCAGGCGGAGGCCTTTGGCATACGCATCCCATGCCGCCATGTCGATACCCGCGAGCGCCAGGCCGACCAATCCGGGTGTATCGAACAGCGTCAGCCGTTTGCGCAGCTTCACGTCGATCTCATACGGCACCAGCGCATCGCCCTTGATCATTTCGGCCACCGCCTCGATCGTCACGATCAGCGGCTTCAGCATTGCTTTGGAAAATGCGAACAGATAGGAATGTCCGGTGATGCCTTCGCCGGTTTCGATGTCCACCAGCACCAGCGCTGCTTCGGGAATCGAGCCGCTCGCCGATTGCGGAGGGCGCTTCAGCGGCACCAGCACCGCTCGCGCGCGAATGGTCCTTATTGTCAGTTTTGTTGTGCTCATATTGGATCTCCGAAAGTCAAAACCTCAACGCAGAGGCGCAGAGGGCGCAGAGAAATACGCGGAATTAAATTCAGGTGAATCTTGTGTATCCCTTGCCAAACACTGCAACTATTTGCAGACATGTTCGGTGCAGCCCCTATTCGATCACGAGTTTGATTTTCCTCCGCGTCCTTTGCGTCCTCTGCGCCTCTGCGTTGGGTGTTGCCCTAGATCTGCGCTTCTGCTGGGCGGCCGTTGGCGTAGAGTTTGAGCGCGGCGTAGACGAACTGGTTGGCCGGCGTCGGAATACCAAGCTCCTTGCCGAGCTTGGCTACCGTGCCGGACAACCAAGGCAGTTCCAGCCGGTTGCCGCGGCGCAGATCGCCGCACATCGACGCCACCATGGTCGGCGGAATCGAGTCGATATTGGACATCTGCTTGGCGGCGATGTCGGCTTCGAACTTGACGCCCTTGGCGCGGCCGACCGCAATCACTTCTTCCATCACCTGCTGCATCAGCGCACGAGTGTCGGGATCGGCGCGCAGCGGTCCAGCCGGCATCCGCGTAAGCGAAGTCATGGCCGAGAGCGTGACCAGGCGCACGAACTTTTCCCAGATCGCTCTGTGCACATCCGCCACCAGTTCGGTGTTGATGTTCGCTTTCTTGCACGCCTCGTAGAACCCCTGCGAGCGCGCCGAGCGGCTGCCGTCCAGTTCGCCGAAGAAAAGATTCGCCATGGCGCCGTTATGGCGGATCACGCCAGGCGCTTCGATCAGCGCGGCAATATTGGCGACTCCGCCCATCACATGCGCTTTACCCAGGATCGGCACCAGCGTATCCACTGCGACCACGCCGTTCTGGAATGACACGGCAACGGTTTGCGGGCCGATCAACGGCCTGGCCGACTGCGCGGCTTCTTCCGTAGACCATAGCTTCACCGCGATCATGACCACATCCACCTGGCCGATGGTCTTGGTGTCAGTGGCCGCCTTCACTTTTGGAAGATGCAGGTCGCCGAGCGCGCTCAAGACCTTCAAACCGTTTGTGTTCATCGCGTCCAGATGCGCGCCGCGCGCGATGAAAGTCACGTCTTCTCCACTCGCGGACAGCCTTGCGCCGAAGTAGCCGCCGACGCCGCCGCTACCGATGATTGCAATTTTCATTTGTCGGTTTTCCCGTCTTGTTGGAGTGCATGAAAGGACCGACATGTTAGTCGGTCGCGCCGGATTTTTGAATCGGCGCGTTGCCGCAAAGCGGTTGCGCGGCATAAAATTCGTCCGGTTGCACGGCCGCACCGCCGGTGTCGCCCGCGTTCCAATCGAGGATTTGCATGAACCGACCCGAAAAACTCCCGTCCACCAACAGCCCGCACGTCGCGTCGCGCATGGAAGGCATCGAGCCGTTCCACGTCGTGGTACTGATCAATCGCGCCAGGGAGCTGGAAGCGCAGGGGAGGTCGATCGCCAACATGGTGGTCGGCGAACCTGATGCACCGACGCCGCCCTTGATCGCCGCAGCGGGAATCCGCGCCATCGAAGGCGGGCGTATCGGCTACACATCGTCTCTCGGCATCACCGAATTGCGCGACAGCATTGCCGCCTGGTACCACACGCGCTACGGCGTGGAGGTGCCGCGCTCGCGCGTAATCGTGACGACAGGTTCGTCCGGTGCCTTGTTGCTGACCATGGGCGCGTTGTTGTCCCCCGGCGATCAGGTGCTGATGGCCGATCCCGGTTATCCGTGCAACCGCCACTTCGTGCGCACCATGGAAGGCGAGGCCGTCGGCATTCCCGTCGGCGCGGATACCGCGTATCAACTCACCGCGGCGCTGGTGGAAAAACATTGGACCGCAAAGACCGCGGCGGTGCTGATCGCCTCGCCGTCGAATCCGACCGGCACGCTGATCGATCACGACGAACTGCAACGCATCCACGCCGTTGTCAGGGCGCACGGCGGCGTGCTGATCGTGGACGAGATCTATCACGGCCTCACCTACGGCAAGCGCGATCGCAGCGCGCTCGAGTTTGCCGACGACGTATTCATCATCAACAGCTTCTCGAAGTATTTCGGTATGACCGGATGGCGCCTGGGCTGGATGGTTGCGCCCGGGCAATACATCGCCCCGGTCGACAAACTCGCGCAGAACCTGTTCATTTCTCCGTCGGATCTGGCGCAGCAGGCCGCGTTCGCCGCTTTTCATCCGGACACAATTGCGCTGCTCGAGAAAAGGCGCGACGCATTCCGCGAACAGCGCGATTTCCTGTTGCCGGAACTGCGCAGCCTCGGCTTCGACATTCCGGTCACCCCGGAAGGCGCCTTCTATATCTATGCGAACTGCGAGCGGTTAACGTCCGACAGCTACGGTTTTTGCTGGGACATACTGGAGAAAGCCGGCGTTGCCATCGCGCCCGGACTCGATTTCGGCGGCCACCGCGCGAAGCAGCATGTGCGCTTCTCGTATCCGAAGTCGATTCCCGTACTTGCCGAAGGCGTCGAGCGCCTGCGCAAGTATCTAAAGAAATGAATTCGTGAACCACGGAGGACACGGAGGGCGCGGAGAAGTGCAAGAACAGGCGCGGAAATGAAGACCGGAGAAAATGGCTGCAACGTCGAAATATACTTTCTCCCATATGCCATGAGCCTTTCGCGAAATTCATTTTTCCATTCTTGTTTTTCTCCGTGCCCTCCGTGTCCTCCGTGGTTCAACGTTTATCTTTGTAGAGGTTCTCGATGAGTAGTTTCATGCCGGGAATGCAGCAACAAACCATCCGCGCGAATGGCGTGCGCATCAACGCGTGGATCGGGGGCGAGGGCGATCCTGTCGTGTTGCTGCACGGTTATCCGCAAACCGCGCAGATGTGGCGCAAGGTGGCGCCGCCGCTGCTGAACCGCTTCACCGTGGTTTGTCCGGATCTGCGCGGCTATGGCGATTCCGACAAGCCGCGCGACGGCTACGACAAGCGCAACATGGCGAAGGACATCAGGGAAACGATGAAAGCCCTCGGCTTCGAACGTTTCGCGCTGGTCGGCCACGATCGCGGGGCGCGCGTATCGCATCGGCTGGCGATGGATTACCCGGACGCGGTGAAGAATCTGACCGTGCTCGACATCGTGCCGACGCACACGGTGTTCCGCGACGCCGGCAAGGATCTCGCGGCCGCCTACTGGCACTGGTTTTTCTTTCAGGTTCCCGATCTGCCGGAAATCATGCTTGCCAACAGCGCCGAGCCTTTTCTGCGCAACATGTTTCGCGCGCTGTGCTTCCGCCAGGACGCAATCGAGGAGCCGGTGTTCGCGGAATACCTGCGCGCCTTTACGCTGCCGGGAACGATACGTGCAGGACTGGAAGACTATCGTGCTGCCGCGACCGTGGACATTGCCGACGACGAGCGCGATCTGGGCAAGAAACTGTCGTGCCCCGTGCTGGCCATCTGGGGCGAGCAGGGCAAGATGCACACGTTGTTCGACGTGCTCGGCACGTGGAAAGAGAAGGCGACCGATGTACACGGCAACTCGCTGCCGTGCGGTCATTTCATCCCGGAAGAGGCACCGCACGAATTGTTGCGCGAGCTGATCCCCTTCCTGGGTCAGGGCGGCTGAACCGGCGTCGGGCGCGGCGGTCCATGGATCAGGCCGGCGAGGAATCGACGGCTGGCTTGCGATAACCAACGACTGAGGGCACCAGCATGAAGCTCCGATTTCTTGTCCTGTCCGGTTTCCTGTTCTGCTCGAGCGTCGCGCCTGCGTTCGATCAGGAAGAAACCTTTACCGATCCGACCCCGGGCAAGGACATGCTCGATCCGGGCCGGCTTTCGGAACTGCTGCGCCAGAACGACGTCCGTGCGATGAACAACATCGCGCTGCTGTGGGCGAAGGGTTACGACGGCAAGCAGAGCTTCGAAGAAGCGTTGAAGTGGTGGCAGGAAGCGGCCAAGCGCGGCTACACGGTGGCGATGAACAACATCGGCCTGCTTTACGCCAATGGGCACGGCGTGCCGCAGGATTACACTCAAGCTTTCAACTGGTGGCACCAGTCGGCTTTCCTCGGCAACGCCTGGGCGATGAACAGCGTCGGCGATCTCTATGAGAACGGTCTCGGCACCCCGCGCAATCTCATGATGGCGATGACGTGGTATCAAAGTGCCGCGGAACAGGGCGAGCCGATGGCGATGTACAACATCGGCGTACTCTTCGAAGTTGGCAGCGGCGTTACCCGCGACGACGCCGAGGCGCTCGCCTGGTTTCGCAAGTCGGCGGGACGCGGTTACGCATCGGCGATGCATAGCATCGGGAAAATGTATGCCGAGGGTCGGGCGGTTGGCACCGATCCGGTGGAAGCGCTGGCGTGGTACAGCGTTGCCGAATTGCGCTATCCGCCGGAGGACGCCGGAGAGGCCAAGTCCAACCGCAAAGGCATCGAAGAACTCACCGCGCGACTGGATGCGGAGAGTGTGGCTCGCGCGAAGGAAAGAGCCGCGGCGATCGATGCGATCACCCAACCGGTAAAGCCGGAACCGCCGAAGCCGTTGCTGCCCGGCGAGAAATCCACTTGAGCATTCGCCGTGCGGCGTCGCTGAGTCTCGCGTTCGCGCTGGCCATTTCGCTCGACTCGTATCCGGCGGACGCCGACAAGCGCATCTTGTCGAAAGCCGGTGGCGGCGAATCGGCGGGAATGTACAGCAACTATGCCGACGACGGCAGCGTGGTTTCCCGCAAGTATCTCGGCAATGCCGGCGTCGACGTATTGACCGAAGCCGAATTGATGCCCGCCCTGGTCTCGGCGCTCTATCAAATTTCCAAGTATCACCGGCTGGTGGCGACGCCCGAGGTCATCCGGGTTCCCCACGAACGCATCGAAGCAATCGTGTGCAACGCGAAATGCGCCGCGCTTGCCGTCTACCGTCCCGGCGAGGGTATCTATCTGGACGAACAGCTCAAGCCGGAAACGAATCTGTTCGACCGCTCGGTGCTGCTGCACGAACTCGTGCACTACGTGCAGGACATGAGCGACGAGCATGGGGACATGAGGCCCTGCATGCGCTGGTATCAGCGCGAGCAGGAAGCCTATGCAATCCAGAAGATCTTTCTGTTCATGACCGGCAGCCCGACTCGCGTCGGTTACTCCGCGCACAAGTCCACCTGCGACGACGACAAGCCTCAATAGACCTGCGCCGAAAGGTCTTCACCGCAAAGACGCGAAGGCGCAAAGGGAACGCAAAGAAAATCCAGGTAATGGGTCGGGGCCAAAAGTCGGTTGCACATGTAGCGTCAACATTGGCAATTGGCAGTGATGATCAATTCCCTTCAGTCCTTTTCTCGCATTGCTTTCCTTCGCGTTTCCTTTGCGCCTTTGCGGTTAACGGGTTGACCCGTTCAATTCCCGGCAGCTATCAATCCGCCGTGCGCAATGTATTGGACGGCGCTGCCTTGCGTGGCGAACAATGCGGCTTCCGAATGCGGAGATAGCCATGGCTGCAAACCTGACACCCTTTTCCCTGCACGTCGGCGATGACGTGCTTGCCGATCTCAGGGCCCGGTTGACACGCGTACGCTGGCCCGACGAGGTGCCCGAAAACCATTGGCAGTACGGCACCGACTTGCCCTACCTGAAATCGCTGGTGGAATACTGGCGCGATGGTTACGACTGGCGCAAGCACGAAGCGCAGTTGAACGGCTTCAAGCAGTACAAGGTGAAGCTGGCCGGCATCGATGTCCATTTCATCCGCGAAGAAAGCAAGGGCCCAGCACCGATGCCGCTGCTGATCTCGCATGGGTGGCCCGGCTCGATACACGAGTTCCACAAAATTATCCCGATGCTGACCGACCCGGGCCGCTTCGGCGGCGACCCAGCGGATGCATTCACCGTGATCGCGCCGTCGCTGCCGGGCTATACGTTTTCGTTCACACCGCATCAGCAGCGCTTCTCCATCCAGCAGATTGCCGACGTGTTTGCGGAACTGATGACGGATGTGCTTGGCTTCACGCGCTTTGCGGCGCAGGGCGGCGACTGGGGCGGGTTCGTCACCTCGCGGCTCGGTTATGCATATCCAGAACGGCTTGCCGGCATTCACCTGAACCTGCTTAGCCTCAGGCGCGACACCGCGCTGCCGGAAAATCCGACCGAAGAGGAGAAGCGCTACTTCGAGGAGCGGGCGCACTGGATGAAAGAAGAAGTCGGCTATACGTGGATCCAGGGCACCAAGCCGCAGACGCTGGCGTATGGCCTGACCGATTCGCCGGTGGGCCTGGCGGCCTGGATCGTCGAAAAATTCCACACCTGGAGCGATCACCGCGGCGATCTCGACGGCTATCTCGGCCGCGACGACATGCTGACCAACATCATGCTCTATTGGGTCACCGGCGCGATCGGTTCCTCGTTCTGGCCGTACTACGCGCGCATGCACGGGCCGTGGCCGATACCCGATGGCGCGCGCATCGGTGTGCCGATGGGTTACGCGGAATTTCCGAAAGAGATCCTCAGGCCACCGCGCTCGCTCGCGGAGAAAATGTACAGCGACATACGCCGCTGGACCCGGATACCGAAGGGCGGCCACTTCGCTGCGCTCGAACAGCCGGAACTTCTGGCGCAGGAAATCCGTGAGTTCTTTCGGCCGTTGCGGTAGCGAATACCGGGGAATGACCTTGCGGTGCCTGAATCCGGTTCGTTCCGGTCTCTGGCTCGGCATCGCCAACTCTCCATGGGGTACTTCAAACCCGGTCAGCTCATAAAAAGTAAGCCAAAAGTTACCAGCTCGGCGTTATTCATCTGTAGTTGGCCAGTCATTCATTGCTGGCCGGTTCCCTCAAAGCTTCCTAAAATGCAGAAAGCATAGGGTGTCAAGTGGTGCCGGATGGGCACTGCTTTTGAAGCCGGACTCGACCTTGGGAGGGGACGATGGCGGTAGGTTCGCGCAAAGCCCAGCTTGCAAAACTGAGCCGGCCGCGGCTCTATGACGCGCTGCCAAGAGAGCGTTTGTTCAGCCTTCTCGACGAGGCGAGCGAGCATCCTGCCCTGTGGATCGCGGCACCCCCCGGCGCAGGCAAAACCACATTGGTGGCGGGCTGGCTGAAAAGCCGCGGCAAGTCCGGCATCTGGTATCAGGTCGATGCCGGGGATGCCGACCCGGCGAGCTTCTTCTATTACCTCGGCATCGCGGAGCGTGCCCGGTCCGGCCGGCCGCGCAAGCTGCGGCCGCTGCCCCTGCTGACTCCCGAACACCTGGCCGATGTTCCCGGTTTTGCCCGGCGTTACTTCCGGGAGCTGTTCAGTCGTCTGTCAGCGCCGGCGGTTCTGGTGCTGGACAATTTCCAAGAGGCAGGCAGCGAAGCCGTCTTCCATGAAGTCGTCCGGATTGCGATCGAGAATGCCCCGCACGGCATCCCGGTTGTCATCGTGAGCCGAGTCGTGCCCGACGGAGAATTCGCCCTCCTGAGCGCGAACCGGACGTTGGCACTGATCGAATGGGAACCGTTGAAACTCACGCGCGAGGAAACAAGGCAGATCGTGCATCAACATGCGCCAATGGATGATCGGCTGCTCGATGAATTGCATGAGCGCTCCGGCGGCTGGGCGGCAGGTCTGATCCTGCTGGCGGAGCGTCTGCAGCGCGGCGCAAGCATCGAAGATCTGTCCGCGCCGGATTCCCTGCAGGAAGTGTTCGGCTATTTCGCCGGGCAGTTGTTCGACCGCGCTGACGCGGAAACCCGCCGCATGCTCCTGCTGTTGAGTTACCCGCCCAACATTCCGGAATCCATGGCTGAAGCGCTGACCGGAAATGTCTCTGCGGCCCGGTTGCTTGAACAACTCTATCGCCGTCATTTGTTCACTGACCGGCGCCGGAGCGCAGAACCGGTCTATCAGTTCCACGCGCTGTTCCGTGCCTTCCTGAGGCATCGTGCGCGCCAGGAGCTGAGTCCGTCTCAGCAAGGCGCAATTGCCCGCCTGGCGGCACAACAACTGGAGCAGGTGGGAGAGGTTGAAGCCGCCATGGCGCTTCATGTCGAAGCGCGGGACTGGGCTGGGGCGCAGGCGCTTGTGCTGCACGAGGCCATGCGCTTTATCTCGCAAGGGCGCTGGAGAATGGTCGTGGATTGGGTCGGCGAACTGCCCGAGGAACTGGTGGCGAAGAACTGCTGGCTGCTGCACTGGCTGGGCACCGCGTGGATCGGGGTTGATCCGCCGCGTGCCCGCTCAATTCTGGAACGAGCCTGCCAACAGTCGATCAGAGAAGATGATCTGCTGTGCCAGGTACAGACGGCGGCCGGCATGGTCGAAGCCTATTTTCTCGAGTACGCGGTGTTCACACCGTTGGATCGTTGGATTCCCGTTCTGGAAAGGATGTTCGAGCCGCAAATGCGCTCGATGGAGCCGAATGCGGAGTTGCGCGCGCAATCGGCCATGCTGATCGCGCTTGTTTACCGGATGCCGGACCACAAGCGGATTGACCAGTGCGTGGTTCGAGTCGATGAATTGCTTCGGACCGGCGCGGACGTCAATCTTCGCGTAACGGCGGCGACTTATCTTACCTTGTATGGAAGCTTTACCGGACATCTGCAGGTTAGCCGACGAGCCGCTGTGCTGCTTACGCCGTTGCTCGCAGATCCTGCCGTCACCGTCTTCCGGAGGATCTTCGCCTGGGCAGTCATCAACTGGTATGCCTGCAACGCCAGCGATGTTTCGCTCGGTGAGCAGGCCGTGGCAAGAAACCTGTCGATCGCCAGCGATGAAGGGATGCATATTGCGGAGCGCTTCGCGTGCATCCTCGGTTTCTACTTCGACATGGACCAGCGACGCATCGAGTCGGGCCGACGCCGCATCGAGCGCTTCGAAGAGATCATGATCCCTGCGCAACCCTATGAGGTTGCGTCCCTGGTGAACATGAAGTCCTGGTTTGGCGTGTACACGGGTGACCCAGCGTCGCCGCTGAGCCATGGCGCGCGGGCCTACGAACTGTATGTCGAAGCCGGATCGATTCCTCATATTTTCATGGCGCTGACCGGCCTGATCTGGGGAACCGTCGAGTCGGGTGATCATGTCGCGGGCCGGAGATGGATCGAAGAGCATCGCCGCTCGTCCGATCGCGTAAACATGGAATGGGCACGTTTTGCGCCCGATGCGGCCGAGGCAATCATGGCACTGAGGCAAGGCGATTTGCCGGTGCTGGACGACAGATTGAACAGGATTTTCGCGCACGAACGCCACGGCATGGACCAGTATGGGCACATGCTGGCCTGGTGCTGGGGATGGGCCGCGATGCTGGCGGCCGCTGCCATGGAACGCGGGATTCATGTTCAAAGAGCGCTTGCCTTCATCCGAGAATTCGGCCTTGAGGCGCCTGAGCCGTATCTGGAGGTCTGGCCGTGGCCGGTGAAAATCCGCAGCCTCGGACAATTTTCCGTCGAACTCGATGGAGAGCCGCTGGTGTTTGCCGCCAAGACGCCGAAAAAACTGCTTTCGTTGCTCAAGGCCATCATATCTTTCGGCGGCAAGGAAGTTACCGAGCGGAAACTTGCCGATGCCCTCTGGCCGGACGAGGACGGCGACACCGCGCACCAATCCTTTACCACCGCATTGCATCGGCTTCGCAGATTGCTCGGGAAGAATGATCTCATCACGGAACGTGAAGGCCGCATCTCTCTCGATCCGGGTCGCGTATGGGTCGATTCATTGGCGTTCGAATCGGAAAGCGCAGGCACGCGCGCACCCGGACCGATACACGCCCAGACGATGCGGGCAATTAAACTCTACCGCGGATCCTTCCTCCCCGACGATGACGACGCGCATTGGGCTTTCTCCACCCGGGACAAATTGCGCGCGCGTTATCTCGAACTAGTCAGTTCGGCCGCTCGCCGGTTCGAGCAGGAGGGGCGCCACGAAGAGGCGCTCGATCTATACATTCGGGGCATTGAGGCTGACGAACTCGCGGAGACCTTCCATCAGGGCCTGATGCGCTGCCACCATCAGGTGGGTCGCACGCCGGAGGCGCTCGAAGCCTATCGCCGGATGCGCGAACTGCTTACCCGGGTCCACGGCGTCCAGCCATCTCCGGCGACCGAGGAGCTGTTCCGGAAACTTTCCAGCCGCTGATCGCGTTCATGTAAGCGAAAAGTCACCTCCCCGATTCCATATTGGCCTCGCGTGGCGGCCGCCACGGTCAATCTCCGACGGGGAAATAAGGCTCGTTGGTAGTTTCCACACGGCAATTCTGCAATTAGTTAGCCATCTGTAAGTATGCGTGCAATAGCGTAGCCACCTTCCTGCGCAATAGTTGCGCGGCAAGTGATGACCACGAACACGCACGTTTACAGGCCTCGCGCGGTGCAATTAGGCAATGACTCTCTCCCGAGTAAAGCCCAGCAACAGCCGCGGCGAGGCCTTTCTCACATCACTTCGGCGGCGTGCTTGACGAGGCAGGAAAAATTGCGCCGATGAAAAGCACTCTGGTCGAATTGCTGCTAGTACTGCGGACGCTCACGACGGAGCCCATCCCGGAAGAGTTTCCTGTGGTGCTGATCGTGCCAAGAGAGGCCATGCCCTGCCCTTGCGAGGCGGCGTATGACAAGGGTCAACTGTATATCAGGAACGATATCAACTGGACGGACCCGCGCTGGTTGTCGATCGTGCTGCATGAGCTGGAGCATCACCGGCAGTTCGCGAGGCGCGGCGAGGCGCGCGACTGCGCAGAATGGATGACCCGCGAGCAGGAGGCACTGGCGGTACAGAGGCAGTATCTTGAGGATACGCAATCGGCATGGCGGCCGGTCATGGCCGCTTCCTGCCGTTAGGGCCTCGGGTTCACGGAGAGCAACCGGAATTGCTGGTGCAAACAGTCCACGACCTCTTTCGGCTGCCGCGGTAATCGCCAAACGGATTATTTCGCTCCACGGAAATGATAAAGGCATAGCGTTTTACAAATCTCCCGCGCTATCATCTGCCGCAGATCGATTCGGATTCGGCAGGAGGGGGCGTGTCGAAGAAGCCGCAGCAACTGGCCAAGCTTTCGCGCCCGCGTCTTTATGACGCGGTGCCGCGCGAGCGGCTGTTCAGGCTGCTCGACGAGAAGCGCAAGCATCCTGCGATCTGGGTTGCCGGACCGCCCGGTGCCGGCAAGACCGTGCTCATCGCGAGCTATCTGGAATCCCGCGAACGGGCGGGCGTCTGGTATCACGTCGACCTTGGAGATGCCGACGTGTCGACGTTCTTTTATTACCTCACCGAATCGGCCCAGTCGTTCGCCCGCAAGTCGCAGCCCCTCCCCCTGCTGACTGCCGAGTACCTACCCGACCTCGAAGGCTTTGCCAGACGCTACTTCCGGGATCTCTTCGCGCGCGCGCCGGAGAACAGTTTTTTCGTCTTCGATAACTTTCAGGATGTTCCACAACAAGGGGCGATCCCGCGGGTACTGAGCGCTGCGGTCCCGGAAGTGCCGGAGCATGTCAACCTTGTCTGCATCAGTCGCACCGAACCGCCGCCGGAGTTTTCGCGACATGTCGCCAGCGAGGCCGTCGCTCAAATTGGATGGGAGGATCTGAGGCTTACTCCCGACGAGGCGCATGCGATCGCAAAGGCCCGGGGGGACATCGACCCTCGCGTACTGGAAAAGCTGTATGAGAAGTCCGACGGATGGGCGGCGGGATTGACGCTCACCGTGGAGCGCTTTCGCGGGCGGCTTGCCGGCGATGCCGAGATCGATAGCCTCGCGAAAGATGCCACATTCGATTACTTTGCGACTCAAATCTTCGACGCGGCATCGGTGAGCGACAAAAACACTCTCCTCAGGACTTCGGTCTTCTCCTCATTTTCGGTCGATGCCGCCGTAGCGCTCAGCGGCAACACCCATGCGGAAGTGCTGCTCGACTCGTTGTGCAGGCGGCACCTATTTACTTACAAGCGCGGCGCGAATGAACAGCGGTATCAATATCACGATCTATTCCGGGACTTTCTTGGCAGGCGATTGCAGGACTCGATCTCGGAAACAGAGATTCGCGAACTGCTCGCGTGCGCCGGCTTGATGATGCGCGATAAAGGCGCGCTGGAAGCAGCCTTTCCACTACTAAGAGACGCGAAACTTTGGCTGGATGCAGCGGGCGTGGTTCATTCGCTTGCGCCCCAGTTGCTCGCACAAGGGCGATGGCAGACGTTGCGCGACTGGATACGCGATCTGCCGAACGATCTGGTGCAGCTTAACCCCTGGTTGCTGTACTGGGCCGGCAGCGCCCGCGTTTATGAAGGAGTGCCCGATGCGCGAGGACTGTTTGAACGAGCCTTTGAAGCCTTCAGGACGAACGCGGACGGTGTCGGCCAACTTGTGTCCGCGGCTTGGATTATCCGCACCTACTACCTCGAGTACACAAATTTCCAACCCCTCGACCGGTGGGTGGAAGAGATCGGGTCCATTCTTGCCGAAAGACCGGCCTTTGCCAGCGCCGCAGATGAGATCCACGTGCTGGGTGCGTTGATGATTGCGTTTACCTATCGCCACACTGGGCACCCCCTGATGGGCAGCGTCGTCACTCGGCTCACCGAGCTCTTGCAAGGGGACGGCGACCGGAACCAGATTGTCGCGGCGGCAACCGGTCTCATGATTTACCACACCCTTGCAATGGAGCCATCACGGGCGCGCGCAATCGTGGTACGCATCGGCCCACTCGTCGAACGTCCCGAGGTTACCCCGCTGAACAAGGCGTGGTGGTGGATGTTTGTCGGATATCAGTATCACCGGGCCGGAGATCGCGATCTGACAGTGCAGGCATTGGAGCACTCTGACCGGATTGCGTCTGCGAACGGACTGAGGCAGACGGAGTTCTTTTCACATTGTTTCCGCACTTATTACGCGGTCGCATGGCGGGAATTCTCGGCGGCAAAAGCTTCAGTGGCCGGACTGGAGGGCACTTTCAGCCAGGGGCAGCCCATGAACATGGCGCAATTCCACCTCGCGAGGTGTTTCATAGCCATCAGCACGGGAGATGCCTCTGGGGCCGCGTATCACGCAAAAGTTGCCGTGGAGTCGGCGACCAAACTGGGCGCACCTTTCTTCTACGTCGCGTGGCGGGCTCAATGCGCACCGGCACCGGCTATGGTCGGCGAAATCGAGCTTGCCGAAAAATGGCTGGATGAGGCATGGATTGCTTCGGAGGGCACCTTCATGGAGCGCTATCGACCGTCAATCCTGCAGTGCCGTGCATTCATCTCGAACCTGCGTGGCGACCGCGTTCGCGCACGTCAACAACTGGCCGAATCGATCGTGATGGGAAAGGAGTTCAATGCCTGGCCTTATGCGCGCGGTTGCGTCCCAATGTTCGACTGGATGGTCGCGGAAGCTTTACAGGCGGGTATCGAGGTGCCCTACATACGGGAATACATTCGAAAATTCGAGGTGCCTCCGCGCGAGTCCGACGTACCGGACTGGCCTTGGCCGGTCAAAATTCATACGCTCGGCGAATTCCGGATCGAAGTCGACGGCGAGCCGTTGGTGTTTTCGCGCAAGGCGCCCAAGAAAACGCTTGCTCTGCTCAAGGCAATTGTAGCTTTCGGCGCCACTGCCGTGCCTGAACAAAAGCTGATCGATGCGCTGTGGCCCGACGAGAGCGGAGATGCGGCTCACGAAACGCTTGCGGTGAGCCTGCATCGGCTGCGCAAGCTGCTCGATCATGCCGACGTACTGCAGTTGTCCGAAGGCCTGATATCGCTGGATCCGCGCAAATGCTGGGTCGACACCCGGGCATTTGAACGAATGATCTCCGGCCGCGAGCGCGCGCTTGACGCTGTGCAGGTGCCGGACATGATCGATCCCGTCTGGCGGCTCTATCGTGGCCACTTTCTGTGCGAAGACACCGATGCGTCATGGGCCGTCCCGATGCGCGAGCGCTTGCGCAGCCAGTTCCTGCACTATGTATCGCGAACCGGCCGACAGTACGAGAGCGAAGGCCGACTTGAGGTTGCGGTGCTGCTCTACCAGAAGGGCATCGATTCCGACGACCTTGCCGAGGAGCTCTACCAGGGCCTGATGCGTTGCCACATGCAGCAGGACCGCCGCGCAGAGGCCATGGCGGTATACCGACGTCTGCGTCAGACCCTTTCCGTCACGCTCGGCATTCAACCTTCCCCGCAAAGCGAGCGGCTGTTCAAGTCCATTCAGGGCAACTGACCGTCAAGGCGGAAATCCGTAACCCATCCGTAATCCCTGCCGGGCTAGCCTGACTTTGCGCCGGGGAGGGACCATGGATCCGGGATCTACATTCATCGTTCGCCTTTATCGTCAGGCGCGGCGGCCGCTCGCCGGCGTGGTCGAAGACGTCAGGTCCGGCCGTCGCATACCTTTTGCGAGTGCCGAGGAGTTGTGGCGTGCAGTGTCAGGAGGTTTTCCCCGGAACGCCAAAGGGAAAGTCTCACCATCAAAATCAGAATAAGGAGGAGTCACATGCTTGGCAGAAAATCCGCTTTCGTTGTCGCATTCGCCTTGATCGCAATCAGCGCTTCGCCTGTTTATGCCGATTTGCCCAAGGAAGGCAAGTACGACGTCAATCTTTGCTTCGGCGGGCCTTTGCCTGCCATAGCCCATTCGGACAAGCTGATCGCCGGGGTTCTGGATCTTTACGGACCCATGGTCAGCAATCTGCCCAACGGTGGGCTTTATCACCTGAACGGAATCCGCTGTTCCGGGGTGTGGGCGGTGATCGACGGCGTTTATCAGGAGAACGGCTATTGCGAGACGACCGACCCCGACGGCGACAAGCAGTTCGGCAAGTATGCGAACACGGGTAGCGGCGGGAAGTGGCAGGTCATGAACGGTACCGGCAAGTATTCCGGCATGACCGGTGGCGGCTCGTATGCGGCGGTCGGTCAGTTTGCGACCCAGGGGCCAGGCACCTTGCAGAACTGCAATCGTGCAACCGGGACCTACCGGTTGAAGTAACGGCGTGCCGGAATAAGTTCCAGACGCGCAAACTCATCCATAGGGAGGGAAATAATGAAACAACCCGCCGTCGCCGCTGCGAGATGTATCGCAGCGGCAGCGGTCAGGCCTCGTATCCAAACCTGGCAAACTCTATCGACACTTGCCGCCCCATCTGGAAATCGACATCTTTCCGTCCGCACTGACACCCTGAAACCATCCTGAGTCGGTGCGCCCGGCAAATTTTCCAGTGCCCCCGGTTGTGCGCCATTCGCCCTTTTCCGCGCCAGGTGCCTGCGTCCACTGAATGCTTTGCGTGTCCTTATCCTTGTCGCGACGCGCGCAATAGCCGGAGGCCTGGCCCTTGCCGTCCGGTGTCGCGAGGATCGTTCCGTGGCACTCGCCGGTGGCGAGGTTGTAAACGCTCTTGGGATCGTCGGTGATGAGAATGCTCCACGCACGAATCACGGTCATCGTGTGCCCATTGCCGACGTCGAGCGTATCGGCAACCTGGTTGACGAGAATGTCATAGCCCGAGCATTCGGCTGCGAGTGTCTGTCCGGCAGTGCCGGCAATCAGGAGTGCCGCGGCCGAGCAGGACAACAGTTTCTTTGTTCCCATATTTTCTTCTCCTCACAGGTGTTGGAATTTATTGCGCGCGTCGCCGCACGCGGCGACGGATTGCGGTGTGCAACCTTGGCTACTCTATGACCGGGTTCCTTACAGATGGATTACGAATTGCGAGGCAATCGGGGACCGGGGTGCCATGCGCCACCTTCTTGCCTGCCTCGTCATCTGGATATACTGGGCGCGAGTTGGAGGACACACAAAAATCGACGGGGGGAGATCATGTGTCATGCTTCTGGCAGGCTGGCTCTAGTTTTTCTTTTCGGCATTGCAGCAATTCGCTGCGCTGCAGCGGCCGACACCATCAAGATCGCCCACATCGACCCGCAAAGCGGGCCGTTTGCGCTGCAAGGCAAGGAGGGCGACCGGCACATCCAGGCGGCGATCGACGAGATCAACTCGCGCGGTGGCGTACTTGGGGGAATCAAACTCGAGTTAGTCACTCTGGACAACAAGAGCAGCCCGCAGGAAAGTCTGATCGCCCTCAAGCAGGCTACCGACCAGGGTATCCGTTACATCACCCAGGGCAATGGTTCGCACGTGGCCCATGCCCTGACCGATGGCGTGCTCAAGTACAACCAGCGCAATCCCGGTCAGGAGATTCTTTTCCTCAATCACGCGGCGATCGATCCGGCGCTGACCAACGAGAAATGCAATTACTGGCATTTCCGCTTCGACGCGAACGTGGACATGAAGATCGACGCCCTCACCGGCGTGATCGCGAAGGACAGAAACATCAGGAAGATCTACCTGATCAACCAGGATTACGCCTACGGCCAGTCGGTCAGCCGCGTGGCCAAGGAAATGATCGCAAGGAAGCGGCCGGACATCCAGATCGTCGGCGACGAACTGCATCCGACCGGCAAGGTGAAGGACTTCTCGCCTTACATCGCCAAGATCAAGGCGAGCGGCGCCGATACCGTGCTGTCGGGTAACTGGGGCAGCGACCTTGCGCTTCTGATCAAGTCCGCGGAGGAAGCCGGACTGCCGGCGAATTTTTATACCAACTACGCCTACCTTGTCGGCACACCGAAGTCTTTCGGTCCTGCGGGCGCCGAACGCGTGAAGACCGTCGCGAGCTGGTATCCGAATCTGCCGGGCAATCCGCTGGAAAAGGATTATCTGGAGTACAGAAAGAAATACGGTGAAGACTGGGGATTCCTGCCGATCAAGTACACGATCGACATGTGGACGAAAGCGATCGACAAGGCAGGCTCGGCCGATCCGGTCAAGGTCGCCAAGGCGCTGGAAGACATGCGCTACGACGCCGGCGTCGGCGAAGCGTGGATGCGCGCGGATGATCACCAGATCATGGAGCCGCTGTTCGTGGCGACCTTCGCCAAGGTCGGCAAGCAGGGCGTGAAGTACGATGCGGACGAAACCGGCTTTGGCTGGCACGTCGATACGCGCATAGAAGCGAAAGACAATATTCTGCCGACGACATGCAAGATGGAAAGGCCGTGACGGCGGCGAATGGTGAACGGTAAACAGCGAACGGTAAAGGTGTGAAATGCGCCCACAGGGTTCCCAAGGGATTCCGAAGGATTCCCAGGGGATACCGGTCTTCGACCATAACTCCTAGCTAAAAGGGTACTCCGGGCTTCGCCAGGGTATTCGCACGGGTATTCGACCATAAATGCGTGAAGGGACAAGCATGATCCGGATATTCTGCAGGGCAGCGTTCGTGCTGGCCTCGGTGTTAGGCGGCATGTCGATGGCAGCCGCCGAGAACATCAGGATAGCGGTGATCGATCCGTTCAGCGGCCCGGCGGCGCTTCAGGGGGAGATGGGAAGCCGTCACATCCAGATGGCGGTGGATGATATCAACGCGCGCGGCGGTGTTCTGGGTGGAACCAAACTGGAACTGGTGCTGCTCGACAACAAGTCCAGCCCCCAGGAAAGTCTGGTGGTCCTCAAGCAGGCGATCGATCAGAACATCCGCCTGATTACCCAGGGCGTCGGTTCGCATGTCGCGCACGCCATGACCGACGCGGTACTCAAGTACAACCAGCGCAATCCCGGGCGCGAGATCCTGTACCTGAACAATGGCGCGACCGATACCGTGCTCACCGAAGAGAAATGCAATTTCTGGCACTTCCGCTTCGAGGCCAACCTGGACATGAAAATCGACGCTTTGACGGGCGTCCTGTCCACGCAGAAGACCGCGAAGAAGCTCTACATGATCAACCCCGACTATGCCTACGGACATTCCTTCAAGCGGGTGGCGAGGGAAATGCTCGCAAAGAAACGTCCCGACATCGAGATCGTGGGAGACGAGCTGATTCCGCTGGGCAAAGTCAAGGATTTCGCGCCCTATGTCGCCAAGATAAAATCGAGCGGAGCGGATACGGTGCTGACCGGCAACTGGGGCAGCGACCTTGCGCTGCTGATCAAATCAGCCGAAGACTCCGGGCTGAAAGCGACCTTCTATACCAACTACGGCTTTCTTGTCGGTACACCGCGCGCCTTTGGCGCTGCCGGCGCCAACCGCGTCAAGACGGTGGCAGCCTGGAACGCGAACATTGCAGGCCACCCCCTGGAACGCTACTCCCTGGACTACAAGAAGCGCTTCAGGGAGGACTGGGGATTCATGCCTTACAAGTACTTCGTCGAGATGCTCGCCCGCGCGATCGACAAGGCCGGCTCCGCGGATCCGATCCAAATCGCAAAGGCACTGGAAGACCTGCGCTACGACGGCGGCGTGGGAGAGGTGTGGATGCGAGGCGATGATCACCAGGTGATCATGCCGCTCTATGTTTCGAGTTTCGTCAAAGCCGGCACCGCTGATGTGAAGTACGACGCCGACGATACTGGATATGGGTGGAAATCCGATGTCCGCATAGAAGCGAAGGACAACATCCTGCCCACGACCTGCAAGATGGAACGGCCGTAAGGGCGGTGCCCCGCAAGGGGATTCCCACAAGGGGATACCGGTCTGCGACCATAACCGGTCTAAAAGGGTACTAGAAGAGTACTCCGACGTGCTACGCACGTAGGGTATTCGCACGGGTATTCGACCATAAATGGCGAAAGGTGAACAGTGAACGGTAAGAACAACTTCGTCACTTCAACGGAGCCGTCAACCGGGGTCGAGTTCCTTTAGCTGCCGTGCAAGAGGGCGATCCAGAAGTTTGTCGAACTCGACAAGCCATTTCGCCACATAGGCTCGATCGTATATCCGGTTCTTCAGGAGGATGGTCCGGACGTCTTCCATGTCCCGCGGCCGGCCGGCAATGAGTTTGTGGATGATCAGGTCTTCGAGGCTCGCAAACGCGACTTGACCTCTTCCGACAGTCACGCGTCGCACTCGTGCCAGCGCTTCCACCTCGTAGGGCGAGCGCGAGAAAATAAAATCAATCGGAATGCCCGTAGTCACATCCTCGCACGGAAGAACCATCGTATCCCGGACGAATTCAGCGGGGTGCTCGACGCGGACGTTCAGCCCCAGTTCTCGCGCCACTACCAGCATTGCGTCGGTCCGATTCGCATCCACGCCAACAGTCACGTCAATGTCCCTGGTCAGGCGCGGCTCGCCGTAAACCAGGACGGCCTGCCCGCCGATGACCATATAGGGAATCTTGTGCCGGTCGAGACTGCCGGCGAGACGTTCAAGCAGGCGCTCGAACATTCAGCGCCCCGGCCAGGCGGATCTTGAATTCCAGGTCTTCGGGGAACCGCAACAGGGCTGTGGGATTGAGCCGCCGGGCGTGCCGGTACAGGGCCTCGAACATTCGCTGGTTACGCGGAAAATCCACGGCCCCCCGCATCTGCGCTGCTTCCCACTTTTGCCATCGCTCAACGTTTCGGATCATGGACTCTGCCTCGGTTGTTCGCACCATTGTACCCACCCGAAGCGATCATGCGGCTGGATCTGATTTACGGGCATAGAATGGCATCGTCATCTCGCTTCGGGAGCAAGGGATGCCGAAGAAGCCACCACAGCTTGCCAAACTGACTCGTCCGCGCCTTTACAAGGCAGTGGCGCGCGAGCGGTTGTTTGTGCTGCTCAACGAAGCCCGCGAGCATAAATCCGCGATCTGCGTGGTCGGCCCGCCAGGAGCAGGCAAGACCACGCTGGTAGCCAGTTGGCTCGATGCTCGTGTTATCAAGGGCATTTGGTACCAGGTCGATCCCGGCGATGCAGACCTCCCCACCTTCTTCTACTACCTCGGGGAAGCGGCGAAACCTTTTGGCCGCAAAGGGCAGCGGCCACTGCCGTTGCTCACACCCGAATATCTTCAGGACGCCGAGGGGTTCTCACGCAGGTTTTTCCGCGAATTGTTTGGCCGGCTGCCGGAAGGTGCGGCAGTGGTTCTGGACAACTATCAGGAAGTTGGGCCGGAGCAGAAGTTCCACCAACTGATCGCGCAAGCGGTGGAAGAGGTGTCGCCGGGCATCATGCTGATCGCCGTCAGTCGGCGCGATCCGCCGGACTGCTACGCGCGGCTAATTGCCAACGAGAACGTCGCGTTTGTCGATTGGGAGGATCTGAAGCTCACCTTTGAGGAGGCACGCGCTGTCGGTGCCGGGCGGATCCAGCTTAGCGACTCTCAGATCGCCGAACTTCATGAGAAAAGCGGGGGCTGGACAGCCGGACTCGTTCTGCTGCTTGCGCGATGGCGTCGCGGCGGCGATCTCCCAAGTACTACCGTGTCTGATTCTCTGCGCGAAGTGTTCAACTATTTTGCCGGCCAGCTTTTCGATCAGATGCACCCGCAAAGTCAGGACGAGCTTTTGCGCCTCAGTTATCTGCCAGGAATGACTGCAAGAACGGCGGAGGATCTCACCGGGACCACGACGGCTTCGCTACTACTGGAAGATCTGCACCGGCGTCATCTGTTCACGGATCGGCGTTCAACCGAACAGCGCGTATATCAGTTTCATGCACTCTTTCAGGCATTCCTCCAGCATCGGGCACAACTGACATTCAGTCCAGACCAGGATGCCGACATTACCCGACGGTCAGCGCAGATCCTCGACGCGAACGACCACTCCGAGGAGGCGTTTCCGCTTTACCTTCGCTGCGGCGATGTACCCGCCGCGATCGCGGTCATTCTTCGCCAGGCCTCGAGACTTATCGCGCAAGGTCGCTGGCGGGTCGTCGTGGAATGGATTGATGCTCTTCCGAAGGAAGTGGTCGAGAACCATTGCTGGTTGCTGCATTGGTATGGCACTGCGAAGACGCCGGTCGATGCTAGGGGGGCGAGGGTAGCGCTGGAGGCGAGCCATGAAGCGGCGACTCGTCAGGCCGACTTCATGTGTCAAGTCCAGGCCGCAGCGGGAGTGATTCAGACCTACATATTCGAATACACCAATTTCCGTGCGATGGATCAGTGGATCGGGGCGCTGAAGGTGCTATTGGAACAAGTGACGGTCTTCGAGAATGCCGAAGCGGAACTGCGCGCACGTTCTGCCCTCCTCATTGCGTTGTCGTACTGCAAACCCGATGATCCCGCACTGGATGCCTGCACCGATCGAGTCTTCGATCTGGTACAAATCGGCGGCAGCATCAACCTGCGAACCTTGGCGGCGGCGTACCTCGTTGCCTACGGCACCCGCACAGGACCACTCGAAATCGCACGCAAAGCGGCGCCTTTGCTCGAGCAGCTCCTCGGACATCCAGAAGTCACGCCAATGAGTGCAGGTTTGGGTTGGTTCATGATTTCCCTCTTCGAACTGGTGGCGGGCGACGAAAAGAAAAGCCGTGCGGCGGTCTCGGAAGCCGAGCGCATCGGCCGGGACGACGGCCTGCCAGCAGTATCGCGCTTTGCGGCGATTGTTGGCGCTCATGTCGAGTTCGGTGTGGGAAATGCAGAGGCCGCACGTCGCTGGTCGAATCGTCTCAATGAAACGGAGATGTCAGGCCGTCCTTACAACGAGGCCATCGCGGAATCGATCAAAGCGTGGGTTGCCGCGTTCGACGGTGACCCGGCGGGGGCATATGTGTCGGCCAAGCGCGCGGTGAATAGTTTCGACGAGGCGGGTACGCATTTCCTGCGTTGCGTGTCGCGTATTCAGCTCGCATTGAGCTTGACGGTGCTGCGAGACTTTGCCGACGCGCGACGCTGGATATCGGAGGCAAGGAATCTTGCTGACACGTCACGCTCGCTTTGGCTCAAGGCTGAGGTTCATTTTTCCGAAGCATTCCTGGGACTCGAAGAAGGCAATCGCACATCTGTGCCTGAACATTTGCGGCGCGGCTTCGAGTTGCAGCGCATCTCCGGCTGTGACTGGCCCTTGCGATTCATAAGATTGTGGGCGCCAAGATTGTGTGCGGAGGCTCTGGAGTTGGGGCTCGAGCCAGGCTACGTCAATGTGCTGATACGCCGCCTTTCGCTGCCGGCGCCCTCCAATCAAGCAGACCAATGGCCTTGGCGGGTCCGAATTTACACGCTTGGCCACTTCAAGATTCTTTTGGAGGACAAGGTGCTGTCCTTTTCTCACAAGGTACCCAGAAAACCGATTACCCTCCTTAAGGCCATCATAGCCTTCGGAGGAGTGGATGTTCCGGAAACGAAGCTCATGGACGCGCTTTGGCCGGACGAGGAAGGTGCTGCTGCTCGGGAAGCCTGCAAGATTGCGCTGCATCGCTTGCGCAAGCTGCTCCGCAATCCGAATACGGTGCAGGTGGAGAATGGTCGGGTCAGCGTGAATCCCCACGAGGTCTGGATCGACGCGAACGCGTTCGAGCAGGCCGCCGATGCGGGAGTGGACTCCAGTCGGATCGAGAGGCTCTATCAAGGACAGTTTCTGCCCGAGGAGCGCGAGTCGTCCTGGGCGTTGTCCCCTCGTGAGCGGCTGCGTGGCAAGTTCATCCGTCATGCGGAACGAGAAGGGGTTAGGCTCGAACGAGCGGGAGACTTGGACGCCGCGGCCTCGTTGTACCAACGCGGGATTGACGCCGATGATCTGGCCGAGGAATTCTACCAGGGCCTCATACGCTGCCACATCGAGCGCGGCCGCCATGCCGATGCCATGACCGTATACCGTCGCCTGCGCCAGATTCTCTCCGTAACGCTTGGCATTACTCCCTCCCGCGAAAGCGAGGCCCTGTTCCGCTCCGTGCAGCAGGTGTAGCGGCGGCGGGCAGATTGCAAGACCGTAACCGGATCTCGATTCGGTAACTTATCCGTACCCTGTATCGCCGCAACCTCTCCAGCGGCCGAGAACAGAAGGGTATTTCGGAAAGCCCCCGGTTTCCGCCATGGGCGCCGGAGGAAAGCCCCGGCTGCGATCGTTCAACCGTCAATGAAACAGGAGAGGGAAATCATGAACCGCAAACTAGCATCGCTTATTGGAGTATCGCTTTGCATCATCGGCGCAAGCGCCGTCGGCGCCGATCTGGCGAAGGAAGGCAAGTACGATCAGAACGAATGCTTCGTGGGAGCGCACCACATGATCATGCATTCAAAAGATGCCATGGGTGGGTCCTACACCGTCAATGGCGTAAGTCCCGTCGCAAGCGGGCTCTTTCACAACACGACATCCGTATGCAACGGTACCTGGACTCTGGTCAACGGCGAGTACAACGAGATGGGGTCCTGCGAATACACGGATCCGGCGGGCGACAAGATATTCGGCCTGTTCAACCGCAAAAATCAGGAGAGCGGTAGCTTTCGCGCTGTCGGCGGTACCGGCAAGTACAACGGCATCGCGGTCGCCAGCAACTGGATGCCCGTCACCGACGCGCCGCCGCCCGCGGGTCAGATCGCGGTGTGTACTCGCGAATGGGGAAGCTGGAAATTGCGTTAGTCCCAGTTCATCCGTTCCACGAGGCCTTCCCGTGCGCGAATTGCGAAGCTTCGTCGTTCGGGTGCTCGGTCCCGCAAAAAAAGGCACGCGGGTGAACGGGGTGGTGGAGGTCGTCGAATCCGGCGTCCGCCGCCCGTTTACCAGCGCGGCGGAACTGTGGGCAATCGTGGCCGGCGGCAAGGCACCCGTTCGGATAACTAAGAAAGGGAAAGTACGGCTCCCGGTGTAGCCGGAGAGGCTCGGAGTTTAGATCGCCCTCAATAACAGCGAAAGCCCGCTGACTACCAGAAGAACGCTGATGAAACCGCCGACCTGCTCGCGAGTGAGTTTCGCGTGCAGGCGGTGGCCGATGGCGAGGCCGACTGGCATCGACGGCAGCAACAACAGGAACGCCCACCAGACTTCGGACTGCAACAACAGGCCGGAGAGTAGATAGACCGTCAGTCGCAGCCCGGTGCTGAAAGAGAACACCGCCGAAAGCGTGGCGCGCATTTTCGCCGGGTCATGGATGCGCGCTGCCATGTAAGTCGCGTAAATCGGCCCGCCCACGCCGAACAATCCACCGATCAGCCCGCCGACGAGGCCGGTAGGTATCCCCCACCAGCGCGACACCGGTTTGTTCGAAGGCCTGATCAACAGACGGTAGACGCCGTAACCCGTAACGAAGCCGCCGAGCATCAGGAGTGCCGCGTGCTTCGGCAACGTGGCCAGCAGCGTCACGCCGGACAGGATGCCGGCGATGACCGCCGGGATAACCAGTTTCAATTCGGCCACTTCGACATGCTCGCGGAACCTCACGCCATTGGAGACGGTGGCCAGAAAATCCACCATTACGACGAGCGGTACCACGGACTGCAGCGGCAGAAAGTGCACCAGCAGCGGAATGGTGACCAGGGCCGAACCGAACCCGGAAATGCCGAGGATGATGTAGGCAAGCAGCCCGATCAGCGGCACGGCAATCAGGGTTTCTGGCGGAAAGGGCATGGCGGTCTGCGGAACAAGGCGCGAAGTCTAGCACTCCCACACCTTCTATAATGCGGCGTCCGGGGCTTGAGTCGGGAGAAAAAGCGTGTTGCCGCAAAAACGAGCCGTGATCATTGGCGGCGGAACGATGGGCGCCGACGTGGCGGCGATTTTCGCGGCCGGCGGCATGGGTGTGGATATCGTGCAGCGGCCGGGGAAGACCCGAGATTCGCTGCGGGAACGCTTTGCCAGATCGGTGGCGGAACTCGGCGGCGTTCGACCCGATGTCTCGCTGCACGATGCGCCGCGCGATGTGCCGTGGCAGCACGCCGGCATCGTGGTCGAGTCCGTGAACGAAGACCTTCCGCTCAAGCAGCGCATCTTTGCCGAACTCGAAGCGCTCGCGCCCGCCGACATTGCGCTGACCAGCAATTCCTCCAGCTTTCCGATCAGCCGGATTGCCGGCGGCCTTGAGAGCGCGCGCCGCATGCTCGGCCTGCATTTCTTCATGCCGGCGCACATGGTGCCGCTGGTGGAAGTGGTGCGGTCGGACGCCACCGATCCCGCCGTGGCGCAATCGGTGTTCGAGTTGATGCAACGCCTGCGTCGCAAGCCGGTGATGGTGGCGAAGGACATTCCCGGCTTCCTCGCCAACCGCATGCAGCATGCGCTGATGCGCGAAGCGTGGTCGCTGATCGAACGTGGCATCGCCACGCCGGAGGATGTCGACATCGCGGTGCGTTACGGCTTCGGTTTTCGTTATGTCGCCGCCGGACCGATCCTGCAGAAGGAGATGTCGGGACTCGACGTGAACTACCTGGCCTCCAGTACCGTTTTTCCGGATCTGTGCAACGACGCAAAACCGGCCGCGAAACTCGCGGCGAAGGTGAAGGCCGGCGAGATCGGCATGAAAACCGGCAAAGGCTTCTACGACTGGCCGGCGGAAAAAATCGCCAGGACCAAAGCCAGATACCAGACTGCACTCAAGCGCGGATTGGAGATCCTGAAAGCCGAGGATGATGCCGGCTGATGGCGAGCGCATCGTGCTCGTCCACGGTTTGTGGATGAACGGCCTGGCCATGCTGCCGCTCGCCCGGCGACTGGAGCGCTGCGGCTTTGCCGTGACCAGGCATGGCTATCAATCCGTGCGGCGGGGCCTGCGCGAGAACGCGCGACGACTGGCCTCGGTCTGCGAAAAGTCCGGCGCGCCATTGAATCTGGTGGGTCACAGCCTCGGCGGTCTGCTGATCATGACCATGTTGCACAATCATCCGCAGGTCAAGGCGCATCGAGTGGTGCTGGTCGGCAGTCCGTATGCAAACAGCGTCGCCGCGCAGGGTATGGCGCGATTCGCGGCGAGTCGCGGATTGCTCGGGCGCACGCTCCAGGACTGGTTGCGTCAGCCCCGGCCGCCAATCCCGGATGGCGTCGAGCTCGGCGCGATCGCGGGAGATGTCTCCATCGGTCTCGGCAGGCTGTTCGCGCACCTGCCCAGGCCGAACGACGGAGTCGTGATTCTGGACGAAACCCATGTGCCGGGAGCGGCCGATTCGATCGTGCTGCATACCAGCCATAGCGCGATGCTGGTTTCGCCGGCGGTCGCGCGTGCCGCCTGCGCGTTTCTGAAGAACGGCAGGTTCGGCCAATGACCCGATTAGCTTTCATACTCGCGCTGGTCAGCGGACTCTGCGGTTGCACAAACATCGGCTACTACTACCAGGCCGTCGAAGGGCAGATGCAGATCTGGAATCGCAGCCGTTCGATCGCGCAGGTCATCGACGACACGCACACGCCGCCGCAGGTGCGCGAACGCCTGTCGCTGGTGCTGCGCGTGCGGAATTTCGCTTCCGGCGAACTGGCACTGCCGGATAACGGCAGCTACCGGAAATACGCCGACCTGGAACGTCCGTTCGTGGTCTGGAATGTATTTGCGGCCGGCGAGCTTTCGGTTGCGCCGAAGGAGTGGTGCTTCCCGTTTGCCGGTTGCGTCGGCTACCGCGGTTATTTCAGCCAGGCTCGTGCCGAGCAGTTCGGTGAGGAATTGCGGCGCAAAGGCCTGGACGTCTTCGTCACCGGCATTCCGGCTTATTCCACGCTGGGCTGGTTCGACGATCCCGTGCTCAATACCGTCATGCGCTATCCCGATGGCGAACTCGCGCGGTTGATCTTTCACGAGCTCGCGCATCAGGTTGTTTACGTTCCCGGAGACACCGTGTTCAACGAGTCGTTTGCCGTCGCCGTGGAACTGGAGGGCGTCGACCGCTGGCTGGCGCGCGATGGCGATCCCGCGAAACGTGCCGCCTTCGAATTATACGAACGACGCAAAGGCGCCTTCATCGACCTGGTGATGAAGTACCGCGACAGCCTCAGGACGCTGTACGCGAGTGCAGCGACGGACACGGACAAGCGCCAGAAGAAAGCCGAAACCTTCGCCGCCATGAAAGCGGAGTACCTGACCCTGAGATCTTCCTGGGGAGGCTATGCCGGCTACGACCGTTTCTTTGCCGAGGAGCTGAACAACGCCCATCTCGTACCGGTTGCGACTTATTCCGAGCTGGTACCCGGCTTCCGCCGGGTGCTGGCGGAGAACGGCGGCGACTTCAGGCGCTTCTATGCGGCGGTCAAGGAGATCGGCAAGCTGCCGAAAGAGCAACGGCAGGCGAAACTGAAGGCGGGCTAAAGTATCCGGCGCCGGTGATAAACTGCCGGCTTTCCGCGCAACGCTTTCTTTCAGCACAAATCACGCATGAGCGACTCCACCGACATCAACACCCTGCGCCGCATCCTCAAGCAGTACAAGACCATTGCCGTGGTCGGACTGTCGGCCAATTGGTACCGGCCCAGTTCCTTTGCCGCAAAATACATGCAGGAGCACGGCTACCGCGTCATCCCGGTGAACCCTATGTACAAGGAGGTCCTGGGAGAGACGTGCTACGCCTCGCTCAAGGACATTCCCGATAAAGTCGACATCGTGGATTGCTTCCGCAAAAGCGAAGACATCGAACCGATCGCGGACGGGGCCATCGCCATCGGCGCCAAGGTATTGTGGATGCAGATCGGCGTGATGAACGAAAAAGCAGCGGCGAAGGCGCGTAAGGCCGGGCTGGAAGTGGTGCAGGACCGCTGCGTGAAGATCGAACACGGCCGGCTGTTCGGCGGGCTCAACTGGGTCGGCGTGAACACCAAGGTCATTTCCGCCAAGCGGCCGAAGTGGTTACCTTACTGAAGCAGTGAACGGTAAATGGTGAACAGTGAACGGAAGGAACCAGGACCGATGCCCGGGCACGATTTGCTTTTCACCATTCACTGATCACCGTTCACTATTCACTGAATTACCATGGCAGACAGAGAATTCGGATTCGGCACCTTGTGCCTCCACGCGGGACAGATTCCCGACGCGGCCACCGGTGCGCGCGCGGTACCGATCTACCAGACCACGTCCTTCGTGTTCGACTCCGCGGAGCATGCGGCGAGCCTCTTCAATCTTCAGACTTTCGGCAACGTCTATTCGCGCATTTCGAATCCGACCGTCGCGGTGTTCGAGGAGCGCATGGCCGCGCTCGAAGGCGGGCGCGCGGCGCTGGCCGCGTCTTCGGGCCAGGCCGCCCAGATGTGTGCTCTGCTGACCATCCTGCGCGAAGGCGACGAGATCGTCTCGTCCAGTACGCTCTACGGCGGCACGTATTCGCAGTTCGACGTGACCTTCCGCCAGTTCGGCATCCACACCATATTCGTCAATGCGGACGATCCGGAAAACTTCCGCAAGGCGATCACGCCGAAGACGCGCGCGATCTACGCCGAGACCATGGGCAACCCGCAGATCAACGTGCTCGACATCGAGGCCGTGGCAAAAATTGCCAAAGAGGCCGGCGTGCCGCTGATCATCGATAATACATTCGCGTCGCCCTACCTGTGCCAGCCGATCAGATTCGGCGCCGACATCGTCATTCATTCCGCGACCAAGTTCATCGGCGGCCACGGCACCACCATGGGCGGTGTCGTGGTCGAGTCGGGCAAGTTCCCGTGGGGCAACGGCAAGTATCCGATGATGACCGAGCCTTCGCGCGGCTACCACGGGGTGATTTTCCACGAGACCTTCGGCGATTTCGGCTACACCATGAAATGCCGCATGGAAACCATGCGCACGCTAGGTCCGGTCCTGTCGCCGTTTAGCGCGTGGATTCTGCTGCAGGGACTGGAGACGCTGCATGTGCGCGTCGAGCGCCATGTCCAAAATGCGATGGCGGTCGCAACGTTCTTGCAGGAGCACCCGCGCGTTTCCTGGGTGAACTATCCGGGCCTGCCGGGCAGCCAATACCATGCGCTCGCGCAAAAATACCTGCCTAAGGGCAGCGGCTCGATCATGACCTTCGGCATCAAGGGCGGCATGGAAGCCGGTGTGAAATTCATCGAGGGGCTGCAGTTCTTCTCGCACCTGGCCAATGTCGGCGATGCCAAGACACTGGTGATCCATCCCGCATCGACCACGCACCGTCAGCTTTCCGAGGAAGACCAGATCAAAGCCGGCGTCGGACCCGACATGATCCGGCTTTCGATCGGCATCGAGGACGTCAACGACATCCTGTGGGACCTCGACCAGGCTCTTGCCCAGTCCAAAGCTTAGAAGGCGTGAACCACGGAGAACACGGATACCCTCGCGATAGCGTGGAGTACCCTTTTAGGACACGGAGGAAAGGCAAAGAAACGGAAAAGGGGGGGGCAAGGCGGGATGCGAGCAGTGAATTTGCGTGGGTATCGGTCAGTTCACCGGTGCACACAACGTCCAGGGGCACTGCTGCCAACGCATTCACTTTCCAACACCTATTTCGTTCACAGGTTTTCTCCGTGCTCTAAAAGGGTACTCCACGCTATCGCGAGGGTATCCGTGTTCTCCGTGGTTCATTCTCTTTTTAAATGAAAGGCGTGGTGTGGCCGCTGATCGTCACGATGACGATCCAGGCGCTGGTCTCGCTGGTGGTCTACACGCCGCCGGTACTGGCGCCGGTCGCGCAAACGGAGATCGGACTCCCAGCAAGCGCGGTCGGCATCGTTACCGCGCTGATCTATCTGGCCGCCACTTTCACCGCATTTTCCGCGGGCAATCTCATCAACCGCTTCGGCGCCATGCGTGCGAGCCAGATCTCGTTGGTGCTCTGCTCCGCCGGCGTGGCGTTGATGGCGAACGCAAATACGTGGCTGGTCGCGCTCGGTGCGCTGGTCATCGGTACCGGTTACGGCGTGGTCACGCCTTCCAGTTCCGCAATCCTTGCCGAACGCACGCCGGAGGGCATGCGGGCTTTCATCTTCTCGCTGAAGCAGACCGGCGTTCCGATCGGCGGCGCGCTGGCGGGTGTCTTGATTCCGCTGCTGATCGTGGGCTTCGGCTGGAAGGAAGCCGCGCTTATCGCCGGCCTGTCATGTCTTGCGCTGGCCATTGCCGTGCAGCCTTATCGTGCCGGCGTGGATTTCGCCCCGCACGCGCCGCGACCGGCGGCGCCTTTGCATTTTCTCGAGCCGTTCAAACTCGTCATGTCGCACCCGCGGCTGCGCGAACTCGCGCTTGCCTCCTTTTCCTACTCGGGAATGCAGATGTGCATGGGCTCGTTCCTGGTCGTGTTCCTCACCGATCGCATGGGCCTGACGATCAGCGGCGCCGGGGCCGCGCTGTCGATCGCGATGGTGGCCGGCAGCGTCGGGCGGATTCTCTGGGGGGTCGTCGCGGACAACTGGATATCGCCGCGCACAGTGTTGGGGTGGCTTGGTGCAATCATGGCGTTATCGGCCTTCGTGACGGCATCGATGGCGCCTTCCTGGCCTTACGTCGTGATGCTGGTTGTCAGCTTCGTCTATGGCGCAAGCGCGATCGGCTGGAACGGCGTGTACTTGTCCGAAGTGGTGCGCATGGCACCGCCGGGAAAGGCGGGATCGGCCACCGGCGCATCGCTGGCGATGACTTATGCGGGCGTGGTTTTCCTGCCGACGATCTTCTGGGCGATCGTCCATTTGAGCGGAAGCTATGCGGCGGCGTTCCTTGCCGCCGGCTCGCTGACGCTCTGGCGCGGCGTGCTGTTCCTGCGGCCTACTGCTTGAAGGCGGACTGGCGCTTGGCGAGTTGCCAACGGTCGTCACGGTGCACCCAGACGTTCAGGTAACGCAGGTCCACCTTGCGGCGTTCGCCGCCGATCTCGATGTCCAGGCGCGTGCCTCCCATTGCCGTGGCGACGTCGCCGTAGACGTTGACCTTCACGTCGTAGCGCTCAGCGGAGAAGATCTTCACCGTGCCGGTCATCATCTGCTGGATGTATCCCGGCTTGTCGTTGGTCTTGCCGTTGGGCTGATGGTAGAAGAACTCGTCGGCCAGCGCGTTGGCCAGTGCATCTGCGTCCATCTGGATCATGGCCTGGTAACGCCGTTCCTCAACTTCATGGATATCCTCGACCGGGCCCGCGAAGGCCGGTAGAGAGAGCAGGCTCGCTCCCACAAAAATCAAAGTTGCAATGTTCCTGTGCCACGTTGCGACGTTCATGTTCGTTCCTCCCGATGTTGTGTTTTGTCCGGCCCTTGGACGGGCTGGACCGGATTGTAGATCCAGCCGCAAACGACTTGCGTGACGATTGTTGCCAATGGCCTTCAGGTTCGCAAGGCTTCCCAAAGCTGCGTAGCGACCGACTTACGGGCCTTTTCGGGATCCGTCACCATCGCAAACAGGCATCGCCCGCCGCTTGCGGCCGCCCAGACATGCCCTATGTCACGCTTTTCCCTGGCATCGCTGGCGTCGTAGAGATGTGCGCCCTTGTATTCGACCACCAGGATGCGCCCGTCAGTCAGTTCGGCAACGAAATCAGGATAAAAACGGTCCGTCGAGGTTGGCAGCCAGAACGAGGCCTCGGGTTGACGTTCCAGATTGCGTACCCACCATTTCACATCTTCCATCTCGTCGATGGCGATGGCGCAGACGGTTTCCTCTCCATTCAGGTCCGGCTTCAATTCGCCCGGCAATGGATAAAAGTGCCTGCGGAAGACGTAGCGTCCCTCGAAGAGCCAGCGGGCCGGATAGTTGCCAGGTTCGTATCGGAAGGCAAAATGTTCCGACAACGACGGTTTTGCCTGTGAGCCGAACAGCGCGGCCTGGAACGCCTTACCCCGCTGCGCCTCACTGATGGCCTTAAGCCTTGCGGCCACCGCATCGGCCAGACGGCTGACGTGACGTGCGGCGTAAGTAAGTTCGATATCGTGGGCCTGCAGGTTGTCCAGCACCCGTCCGAGCCAGGCGATCATGTCCACTTGCAGAATATCGTCTCGCCGCGCGCGACGGTCAAGTTCGCGGATCACGTCTTCGCGTCGCACGCCCTCTTGAGCAAGGTCGAGATCGAGCCCGTGCTGGCTGTCGCCCTGCCGGATCTTCAATTGACCGCGCTCGACATCGATCAGGTAAGGCCGCTCCTCATCCTGCGTCACGAAGCCGGGCAGGGCGCCCGGCTCGCCGGCCAGCGAGAAAGCCGCCAGATCGCCGACGAGATCGGGATCGACGAAAGTCATCTCTCCCTGCACCGGGATGCACAACTGTGGCACTGGAGTGAAGCGTTCGCCGCGCTGGGAAGGCGCCGCTGCGGCATGCGCCTGTGTCTGGTGGCGTTCGAGCCTGCGTTCGAGCTCTTCGCGTTCGCGCTTCGGAACTGCGGCGACCGCCGCATCGAGTGCAGCCCGCGGCAACACTCCACGTACGGTGACCTGGGTTCCTTCCGCCGTTTTCGACACTGTGACCGCGGTAGGCGCTACCATCGCGAGTGCCCGTGCTGCCGCCGCTGGTACCGGGATGATGGACTGGACTTCAGGAGGGATGCGCGGCTGTTCGCCGAAGAGATCGCCACCGAGCTGCGGCTGGACGAACTGCGCCGCCTCCATTTCCTCGAAGCCCATCGCCACCAGTCGGTCTGCAAGCTGGTTGGCTACAGCTGCGGTGTCAGGCGAGCACACTTGGGCGTAGGCGCGGTTGAGTACCTCGCTCTTGCGCGCAAGCGCGTAGGGCAGGCGCAGAACTCGCCCGAGCAATTGCTCCATATCTTTGGCCGAACGGATGTTCTGCACCGTGCAGAAGACGTAAGCGAAAGAGCAGTCCCAACCTTCTTTGAGCGCTTCCACGGTGATGATGAAATCGATCAGGCAACTACGATCGAACAGGTTCACGCCCGTCAGTTCGCGCTGCGCGCCGGTCGCCACCGCGATGCGGCGTTCCTGGATGTGGCCGCTCTCCATGAGCCATGCCTTCAGCTTCTCGACGGGCACCTCGCCGTTGATAGCGTCCGCCTGGAACAACACGATCGGTCGCACGTAGTCCGCCTCACCCGCCGCTTCGACTGCAAGGCGCTCGCGCGCGAGCAAGGCGTCACGCACCGCCTCCTGCCAGTTCGGGTGCGGTGAGAGCACGATCGGCAGCTTCACCATATGCTCGACCTTCAGTTCCTGCGCTGAAACGTGATAGAGGACGTTCTGATTGCGCGCTGGCGTGGCTGTCCACTCGATCACGCATGCGGGGCGGATGCGCCGGAAAACCTCGAAGGAAAGATCGGTGCGGGCGTTGTGAGCTTCGTCGAGGATCACCACAGGCCGCCAGTACGCCAGCAGGTTCGCGAACGAGCGCTTCACCTTGCCAAGATCGCTGCGCGAAAGGTAAGGCTGCGCGGCGAGATCGTCATCGCGGATGCGCTCCATCCACTCTGCGTCAGGCAGGTTGGCGAAATGCGGCTCGAACACTTCCTTGTAGGCGTACACGTCACGGCTCGCGGTGCGCTCGACGCGAAGTGTCTGGATGGTGCCGACTGCGACGATGGCACGGCTGCCGAAATCCTGCGCCCGCAATTGCTCGCACTCGGCGATGTCGAGCACCGTCAGGCGGTCGGCCGGGTAATAATCCAGCAATGCCTCGCGGTACGGGTGTCCAGGGGTCTTCAGTGCTTCCAGTGTCTGCGAGCGAATCGCCTCAGAGGGCACCAGCCACAATGCCAGCGGTGTACGCGAGCCCACGTACAGGCGTGCTGCCCGCTCGATTGCGTGGGCGGCGAGCAGTGTCTTGCCGCCCCCGGTGGGGATGCGGATGCAGACCTCGGGCAAGAGGAAGTTCTCGTGCGCCTTCGGCCGATAAGGTAATGGCGGCGCAGCTTCACCCAGCGCCTCGCGCCGCGCAGAGTCGAAGGCAATCCCGACCTGTGCGTCGGTGGCCGCGCCGCGCGCAGCGGTGAAGAACGCCTCCAATGCGCCGAGGGCTTTTTTCTGATAGTCCTTGAGCGGAAGTCCCATCAGCGCATCCGGATGTCGTAGGGAATCTGCCTGAATCTCACGTTGAGTTGCTTGAGCCGTGCGGCGGACAGCCGACAAGCCTCGCCATAGATTACGCGCGGGCCGCGATGCGGCGGCAGTACATCGAGGATCGCCCGCCATACCTGCTGTGTGAGCACGTTGCCGCCCTCCGGTCTCCTGTCGCCGAGGATGTCGTTGTACAACAGGATGTATGCAGTGTTGTTATGCGTGCCAAGCAGCGGCGAATCGAAGCGGCTCGTGGGATGCGGCGCGCCGATTTCCAGGAACCAGAGATACGCGGCCAGCGTCGCAAAGCGGATCGCCGGATTGATGCGTCCGTCTTCGAGAAACGCTGGCTCGCCGAGCTTGAGGTAACGGAAACCGCCGCCGCCCTGCCAGCCGACCGACTCGGATATGCCGCCCTGCTCGCCTTCGATCACTTTCTGCAACCGCGGCAGGCAGTGCGTTTCCGCGTGTTCGCCCATCTCGATGCCGATCCAACGGCGACCCATCTTCTGGGCGACTGCGGCCGTGGTGCCTGAGCCGAGAAAGGAATCCAGCACAACATCGCCCGGGGAAGTCGATATTTCGAGGACGCGCTCAATCAGTTGCTCCGGCTTCACGGTATCAAATAGCTCTGCATTTGGTAGAAGGTCGCGTTGATGAGCTTTGGCCTGACGGCTCGTCTTCACGTCTAGCAGGATCGTAGGATGTGGCCGCTCAGGATTCTCTGATGCGTACTCACGAACGTAGGGTACCCATACGTTCTCACCGTTTTTGTCACGTTGCTTCCATATCAAACGCCTCTCAGCTTCGGCTTTCGCCACCCCATTCTTGCTCAGCGCCCAATTCGCCTCTCTACCATCATCATGAATCGGGAGAACATTGCTCCCATCAGGAGCAACCATCGGATAAAACATTGTCGGACGATCTTCACGAAGACTGTTCTTTCCGTTCTTCTTCAGCAGTCGATCTCTATAAAGCCTTCCTTGATCGTCACGACCTCCATAGGCCTCCAACAGGGAAAGATCGCCTTTCTTGTGGAAGCCAGCTCTATCCTTCGAACGCTCGTAACAAAAAATAAACTCATGGTCAGGGGTGATGGGAACTTTATTGTCGTTGGGGCTATCGACTTTCTGCCACACGAATGTGGTCGCGAAGTTGAGTCGGCCGAAGACTTCGTCCATCAGAACCTTGAGATATTGCCCCTCGTTGTCATCAATGCTTACCCAAATACTGCCATCCTCCGCGAGCAGGTCGCGCAAAAGCTCGAGCCTCGGATACATCATCGAGAGCCATTGACTATGCTGGAGGTTGTCATCGTAGTGCTCGAACGCGCTTCTGGTGTTGTACGGTGGGTCGATGTAGATGCACTTCACCCGTCCGGCGTAGAAGGGAAGCAGTGCCTTGAGGGCTTCCAGGTTGTCACCCTGGATCAGAAGATTGCTTGAAGAGGGATCGCCCACCTGTTCGACGGGATCGAGAAGCCGGTAAGGCACTTTGCGCGCGGTGCGCTTAGCTTCGTGATCGCCGAGCCAGGTCAGTTGAGGCATGGAGTTACATCTGCGACGGATTGAGCGGCGCGGGCGCGCGGACGATGCGAGTACAGATTCCCCTTTGATTCCTCATAAGGAGACGAAGTAAACAATTTATTTATAATACTAATATTAGACTTTCCGTTTTCGAGTGAAGTAAAGAAAATACGAGCATTCATGCCCAATACGGGATGTATTCGGCAAATTTGGATGATGCCGAGTCTGGATCCTTCCGCTTGATGCGCCCCGCATTCACTGCGTCTCGAATTAAATTGGATACCTGGGTACGCTGTTTTTCATGCATCTTCAGGCGCTCACGCAAACTGGTGTTCGTCATGGCTCCACTTGAAAGGAATTTGAGTACGGCGTGCTGGTAGCACGCCTCAATGCGTTCTGCCTGTGCCATTTCCGCGAATTTGCGGGGCGCAGAGAGAATAACCTTGAACACATTCTCGGCTTGAGCAAACGCCAACGGCGGCAAGCCGAACAGTTCGACAGACGTAACTGTTTTCTGGAATCCAGTGCCCTCTCCTCGCAAATTCGAAAGCGTCGGAACGCAGCCGCCAGAGTTTCGTTGCGAGATTGGGGAGTGGCACCGATCAATCGATCAACGGTTTTTCCAGGTAGCAATCCGCCTGGATTCGAGAATTCGATGCGATCGTCGAAGATTTCGATCATCGGGCTGACACCAGAAATCGTGAAATCCTGATGGATAAGGGCGTTTGCGATTAACTCGCGCAACGCGATCTCAGGGTAAACAGAAACTTCGGCGCGCAGTGCCTCGCGAATAACCTCGCTATGCGGAAGAACGCGTTTCAAATAGCCAATGAGACCTTCGAAGCCAATGGCGTACCCCTTCTGTCCGATATTTTCGTCAATGGTCTCGACCTTGTTGAGTCCGCGATAGCGGATTACACGTATGCGTTTCCTCTGAAGAGTGTCAAAGACCCGAAGATCACGGGCGGCGGCGATTGCGCCAAAGTTAGTCAGATAGCCACCGTCACCTGCGGGCTCGACCATTTTTTCTTCAACAAGCCAGCGCAATATGTCAGCTAATTCTACCGGCTATGGGCGCTCCAAAAGTTTACTTATGGCAGTAGAGTCTATCTGGGCGACTATCTCTGTAGTGGACAGCCGGGATGACGCGCGCAGATCTTCCCAACGTGGAGTGCGGCTGTTCATCATCAGGGCGCCCACTTCCTGACGAGACGCTGTTCTTGTCGTGCCGCCAGACCGGACCCACGCATGTTCAATCGACTTGCCGCGCTTATGCACTGGCTTGATTGACTGCTCCGGTATCAGTACCAGCAGCAATGAGACAGTTTCCCAAGGGACAACAGCATGATCGAGAACTATGGGTGGCTCCACTCCTTCTCGTCCCAGATTCGACAATTGACCAACGATTTTCCCGACTTGCTCCTGCGTTACACCGATGGATCGACTGTTTGCGTTGTCGATACCGAAAATCAAAAAGCCCCCACCCGGATAATTTGAAAAAGCCGACAGGTGCTCGACCAACCGCTCTTTGTTGGGCGACAGTCCACTTTTCCAGTCAAGCTCGTTGGGTTCGGTCGCCAACGGGGCGAGGCTTTGCCAGAGTAGACCGAGGGCGCGATCTATCCATGGCTTCGTCGCATTCATGAAGCAGCAAGTCCCTGAAAAGTATCGTGGTTGCTGGGCATTCCGGTTTCAAGTGTAGTAAGCGTTTCACGGTCATCGGGGCCATGCCCGGAGGCCCTGCTAGAGGACTTTTTGCACTCGCACACGATTCATCGAAAATCGATAGTGCGATGCACTTTTGCTAGTGACCGTCTGACTGCCTCCGAGCTAGCGCTCTATCGAGATCATAGGTTGTCTGAGAATTCATCCATAACCTCGCGGAAGTACCCAGTGCCTCGGCGAGGTCAAGCGCCGCTTCGGCCGTGATTCCGCGCTTCCCTTTGACTAACCGATTCAACCGCGCCCGCGTCCAGCCGAGTTTCCCGGCAAACTCTGTTTGCGTGATTCCGGCGGGCTCCAGAAATTCTTCGAGCAGAATTTCGCCTGGATGAAAGGGATTCTTGGGTTGTTTCATGGTCTCTGCTCGGTCTGGGTACCGTCTAATTGTAGTCGAGAGCCGAATTCTTGCTATCGATCCGGGATTCCGATCGCATAGGGTCGGTTCCATAGTCGATTTCTTGATCGACTTTGCTTCCGGATCTTCTCCGTGCTCTCCGTGTCCTCCGTGGTTCAAGGCCTAATATAAAAACGACTCGATCGCCCTGCCGAATTCCTTCGGCTGGTCGTGATGCATCATGTGCCCGGCGTCCGCGATGGTTTCCTCGTGCAATGATCGATAGCTGGCGCGGTAGCTGTCGAGCAGAGCCTTGTCGCCTTTCATCCATTTCATCATCCATGCACCGTCGCCCCAGAGCCAGAGCACCGGCGCGACGATGCGCCGCCAGCAGGCCATCGCTTCCTCTACGCGGTAGAGCGCGGGGTTCACCAACTTGTGCAGCGGATCGGCGCGCAGGTGGATGCTGCCGTCGGCCTTCTGCTCGGCCCAGTGCGGCGCCAGGAATCGCGCGCGTTCGTCGCTGATGCGGGGATTGTTTTTCTTGAGCCGTTCGGCCACCTCGTCGAACGTCGCGTACGAACGCAACGTCGGCGGATCGCGATTTTCTTCCAGCCACTTCGCGTAGCGCTCCGGCGCCTTGTCCGCTTTCGTCGGCGGCAGGCCGAAACCTTCCGCCAGCACCAGCTTGCCGATGCGTTCCGGGCGAATGCCGGCATAGAGATTGGCGACATTGCCACCCATGCTGTGGCCGACGACATGGGCCGGCGACTCGGGCTGAAAATACTCCAGCAGCGCATCGAGGTCGGCGATGTAGTCCGGGAACCAGTAGCCCTCGTGCGTCCACTCCGACAGCCCGAAGCCGCGCCAGTCCGGCGCGATGACATGCCAGTTGTGCCTCAGCTCGTCGACGACGAACTGGAACGACGCCGATACGTCCATCCAGCCGTGCAGCAGGAAAATATTCGGCGCGGATGCGTCGCCCCAGGTGCGCACGTGGTAGCGCAGGCCACGGACGTCCAGATATTCAGACTGACTTTGTTTCACGACTCAACCTTGAAGCACGGAGAACACTGAGAAACAATATCGAGATACGGGAAAATATTGTTGAGCCACACACGATTGCATTCGGCGAATGGCTATCCATTCACTAGGCGCTTGATTCCGCCTTGCCGCAATTGAGTGACATTGAAGTTCAATATGTAACCGATCCGTCGGCGCGAGAGCTTAAGGTAGGTCATTAGTTGCGATGAGTGAATCGGCAAGATCTTTTCCACGGCTTTTATCTCCACGATCAATCTGTCCCCAACGATTAAATCAGCCCGGAATGCATTGTCGAATTGCAGTCCGTCATATTCGAATGGGAGAAAGACCTGTCTCTTTGAATCAATTCCTACCTTGCTCAATTCATGATGCAAGCATGTCTCATACACGCTTTCGAGCAGACCGGGCCCCAGCGCACGGTGAACCTGAATCGCACAACCGATCAGGTTCGTCCCGAGTTCATTGTCTTCCATTTCATCATTCCTCCGTGCTCTCCGTGTTCTCCGTGGTTCAGGATTTGAGCCTCAAGCTTTAAAGGGCGTCATTCCTGGCCGGTCATGGGTTCGGGTTCCTCGTGCCGGCGGATGCTCAGGTAGGAAAGCAGCGCGAGCGCGACGCCGATCAAGAGCATGCCCAGCAATTCCGAGCGGCCGGGTTGTTCGCCCAGTTGTATCCACGACGAAATGATCGCGATCACCGGGATGCCGAGCGACGCCAGGCTGGTGGTGCCGGCGGGAAGCCGGTGCAGTACGTAAAGCCATGCCAGCCAGCCGACGCCGGTGGCCATCACGCCGTTGAACAGCGTGACGACGACGAAGGTGTTCGACCAGACGATCGGCTGGCGATCGAAAAGCGCCTGGCAAATCAGTACCGGGATCAGGCCGACGATCATCTGCCAGAACGTGAACGACAAGGGTTCGACTTTCGCCTGGTTGTGCAGGCGCTTCGCATAGACCACGCCGATGGCCCAGCACATGCCTGCCATGACGGCCAGCGTCTTGCTGAACAGCGACGTATGCATCTGCCACAGCTCGAGCACGAACAACAGGCCGACTATCGCCAGTAGGACCGAAACCCACTGCAGCCCGTGGATGCGTTCGTGCAGCAGGGGCCAGGCAAACACCAGAACCCAGAAGGGCATGGTGAACACCAGCACCGAAGTCTTGCCGGGCCCGCCTTCAGAAAGGGCCCAGGTATTGAGCAGCAGAAACGCGCCAGTCTGAATCAGGCCGATCATGAGCAAGGCCTGCCAGTGTTGCGGCTTGAGCGGCCGGCGCGTCCACAACAAGCCGACAAACAGCGTCAGGATGCCGAGCTCGAGACGGAGCGCGACGACGTCCATCGGGCTGGCGTAATTCAGGCCGATCTTCGAGGTGATCCAGCTGTAACCCCACAGGACCACCAGGAGGATCATGACGATCACCGCCCGTCGTGTTTCGCGGGCGTCGCTCATTGTGTATTGGCGACCTCGGGCTCCAGATTGCCGTCGAGCGCGACGCGCTGGTCGAAGACGAAGCAACGTCCGGTGAAATGGGCATCGCCGCATTTCTCGAAGTATTGCAGGATACCTCCATCGAGCTGGAAAACGCTGCGAAAGCCATTCCTGATCAGGACCGGCGCCGCTTTTTCACAACGGATACCACCGGTGCAGAACGTGACGACAGTCTTGTCCTTCAGCGACGAATCAAGTGCGTCGACAGCCTGTGCGAACTGGCCGAAGGAGCTGAGCCGCAAGTCCAAGGCCTTGTCGAAGGTTCCCGCATCCACCTCGAAGGCGTTGCGCGTATCGAGCAGCACGATGTCGCGGCCCTCGTCCAGCCAGCGCTTGAGTTCCGCCGGCGCGATAGCGGGCGCCCGCTCCTTCGCCGGGTCAACGCCCGGCACGCGCATCGTGATAATTTCCTTCTTGATCTTGACCAGCATGCGGTCGAAAGGCTGATACGCGGATACGCTGCGTTTGAAGCGCAGGCCGGCCAGCCGGGGGTCGGCGTGTATCGAAGCCTGGAAATTTACGACAGCTTCCTCGCTGCCGGCAACGACAACGTTGATGCCTTCGAAACTCAGCAGGATGGTGCCCTTGAGCTCCAGCTCGTGGCAACGCCGGTCGAGCCGGGCTTTCAGGTCGTCCAGTCCGTCCAGCGAAACGAATTTGTAGCCGGCGAGATTGATGACACACATGAGATCGCGGTGTTGCCTGGAGGAGACGCCATTCTACCAAGCCGGCTTCGCGGCAAGCGGTTGTCGCGGTACAAATCTTCAAAGAGAACTTCGCGGTCCGGAACGTCAGCGTAAAATAACTTTCATGCAACCGAAGTTCGTCCACCTGCGCCTGCACAGCGAATACTCGATCGTCGACGGCATTGCCCGTATCGACGACGCGGTCGCCGCCGCGGCGGCGGACGGCATGCCGGCGCTCGCACTGACCGATCTGTCCAACCTCTTCGGTATGGTGAAGTTCTACCAGGCTGCGCGTGGCAAGGGATTGAAGCCGGTGATCGGCTGTGACGTCTGGATCAGCAACGAGACCGATCGCGACAAACCCCACCGCGCCCTGTTCCTGTGCGCTTCTCCCGCCGGCTACCTCAGGCTCTGCGATTGGCTCACGCGCGCCTACCGCTCCAACCAGCATCGCGGCCGAGCCGAGATCCGGAAGGAATGGCTGCGAGAAAACGGCACGGACGGCCTGATCGCTTTGTCCGGCGCCCACCTCGGCGACATCGGGCATGCCCTGCTGGCCGATAACGCCGAGCAGGCAAAGAAGCACTCTCAGTTCTGGGCAGAGTTGTTTCCGCAGCGCTTCTACATCGAGTTGCAGCGTCCCGGCCAGCCGAACGCGGAGCATTACGTCAAGCGTGCCGTGCGCCTGGCATCCGCGCTGAAACTGCCGGTCGTGGCCACGCACCCGGTGCAATTCCTGAAGCGCGAGGACTTTGTCGCTCACGAGGCCAGGGTCTGCATCGCGGAGGGTTACGTGCTGTCCGACCAGCGCCGGCCGCGCCATTTCACCGAGGAGCAAACCCTCAAGAGCCAGGCGGAGATGGCCGAGCTGTTTGCCGATCTGCCGCAAGCGCTGGAAAACGCGGTCGAGATCGCGCGCCGCTGCAACTTCGCGCTCGAACTCGGCAAATCGCGGCTGCCGTTGTTCCCGACGCCCGACGGCATGACGCTCGAAGCCTTCCTGCACCAACGGGCGGTCGCAGGCCTCGAAGAACGCATGCTGGCGCTTTTTCCGGGTGCGGCTGCGCGCACCGAACACATGCCGCGCTACCGCGAGCGTCTCGAGTTCGAGATCAACACCATCGTGCAGATGGGATTCCCCGGTTACTTCCTGATCGTCGCCGACTTCATCAACTGGGCCAAGACCAACGGCGTGCCGGTCGGTCCCGGTCGCGGTTCCGGCGCGGGCTCGCTGGTGGCCTACTCGCTCGGCATCACCGATCTCGATCCACTGCGCTACGGCCTGCTGTTCGAACGCTTCCTGAATCCGGAGCGCGTATCCATGCCGGACTTCGACGTGGACTTCTGCCAGGACGGCCGCGATCGGGTGATCGATTATGTTCGCCAGAAGTACGGCGACGACTCGGTGTCGCAGATCGTGACCTTCGGCACCATGGCAGCCAAGGCCGTGGTGCGCGATGTCGGCCGCGTCATGGAATGGAACTACAGCCGCACCGACGAACTGGCGAAACTGATTCCGTTCCAGCCAGGCAAGCTGATCACGCTGCAGATGGCACGCGAAATGGAGCCGCGGCTCAAGGAGCGCGAAGAGTCCGAGGAAGAAACCCGCGAGCTGCTGGCGCTGGCCGGACAACTCGAAGGATTGAGCCGGAACGTCGGCATGCATGCCGGCGGTGTGCTGATCGCACCCGGCAAGCTCAGCGATTTCTGCCCGCTGTATACCGCGTCGGGGTCCGATAGCGCGGTATCCCAACTCGACAAGGACGATGTCGAGGCGATCGGCCTGGTGAAATTCGACTTTCTGGGACTGACGACGCTGACCATCCTCGACTGGACGCTGCGTTTCATCAAGCGCCTCGATCCGGACGCGAGGATCGTGCTGGAGCAGTTGCCGCTGGACGACGCGGCGTCTTACAAGATTTTCGCCAGCGCCAATACGACCGCTGTGTTCCAGTTCGAATCGCGCGGCATGCGCGACCTGCTCAAGCAGGCGCGCCCCGACCGCTTCGAGGACATCATCGCGTTGGTTGCTTTGTATCGTCCCGGTCCGATGGAGCTGATCCCCGATTTCACCCAGCGCAAGCATGGCAAGAAGTTCGGCTATCCCGACCCGCGCGTCGAGACGATTCTTGCCGAAACCTACGGCATCATGGTGTATCAGGAACAGGTCATGCAGATGGCGCAGATCATCGGCGGCTACAGCCTCGGTGGCGCCGACCTGCTGCGCCGGGCGATGGGCAAGAAAAAACCCGAGGAGATGGCGCAGCATCGCAGCATTTTCCGCGAAGGCGCGGGCAGGAACGGCCTGACCCCGGCCAAGGCGGAAGAGATCTTCGATCTGATGGAGAAGTTCGCCGGTTACGGCTTCAACAAATCGCACGCCGCCGCTTACGCGCTGGTCGCCTTCCAGACGGCGTACTTCAAAGCGCATCACACCGCCGCTTTTATGGCGGCCAACCTATCGGCGATCATGGACGATACCGACAAGGTGCAGCAGTTCCACGAAGACGCGATCGCCAACAAGGTGGAAATGCTGCCGCCGGATATTCATGCAAGCGAATACCGGTTCGTGCCGGTGGACGAGAAGCGCATCCGCTACGGCCTCGGGGGAGTGAAGGGCACCGGCGCGTCGGCTATCGAACACATCATCGAAGCGCGCACTGCAGGTCCGTTCAAGGACTTGTTCGATTTCTGCCGTCGAGTGGACCGGCGCATCGTCAACCGCCGGGTCATCGAATCGCTGGTGCGTGCCGGGGCTTTCGATTCGATCAACGATCATCGCGCCAGCCTGCTCGCTTCGGTCGGCATCGCGATGGAAGCGGCGGAGCAGGAAAGCCGTTCGGCTTCGCAAGTCAGCCTGTTCGGTGAATTTTCGGCAACGGTCGAAGGACCGAAGCTGCTGGAGGTGCCGCGCTGGGACGAAAGCGAGCGCCTGCAGAACGAGAAGCTCGCGCTTGGTTTCTACTACAGTGGGCATCCGTTCCGGTTTTACGAGGATGAGTTGTCATCGGTGGTCCGCACCCGGCTCTCCAAGCTGCTGCCGCCGGCGCCGGAAGAAGGGGCACGGCAACAGCACATTGCCGGCGTCATCGAATCCGTCCGCATGCAGAAAACCGCCGGCGGCCGGATGATGGTCATGATGCTGTCCGATGGCACCGCGCGCGTGGAAGTGGTGGTATACGACGAAATCCTGGACAGGCATCGCAACCTGGTGCGCGAAGATGCGGTCGTGCTCGTCGAGGCGAAGGTGCGTTCATTCCGCCGCGGCGGCGAGGACGGGGAAGACAACGTGGTTATGCGCATCGCAGCGGAGAAAATCCATGACCTTGCGAGTGTGCGCGCCCGCTTCGGCCGAAACCTCAGAGTGTCGATGAACGGCGCAGCGGACGCAAAGAAGCTGAAAAAAGTGCTCGAACCTTATCGCAACGGCAGCCTGCGCGTGACGATCGCGTACACCAACGAAAATGCCGCGGCGGAATTCGACTTGGGCGAGGACTGGAAAATCAGGCCGGATGACACACTCATCTCCGAACTCGGCAAATGGCTGGAACCAAAGAACGTTCAGGTCGTGTATCAGTGAAACCGCCCACAATCATCGATACGCGTTTGATCGACTCTCTTTCCGCACAGGCGGCCGCCAACCCGCGTCGCCGCAAGAATTTCAACTTTCATCCGCACGAATCGGCGCCCGCCAACCGGCTGCTGAACGCGATCGAGCCGGATTCCTATGTCCAGCCGCACCGGCACCTCGATCCAGCCAAGGACGAAACGCTGGTCGTGCTGCGTGGTGCCGTGGGCCTGGTGGTTTTCGATGAGGCCGGCGGGATTTTTCAGCACACCGTATTACGGGCGGGGAGCGGCGCGATAGGCGTCGATATACCGCACGCGACCTGGCACACCTTTGTTGCGCTCGAGCCGGGATCGGTCATATTCGAGGCCAAGGCCGGACCCTACATCCCACTTGGCCGCGAAGAGAAGGCCTCTTGGGCGCCGGCGGAGGACGATCCGGCGGCTGTTGTCTACCTGGAAAGATTGATCAGCCTGTTCCACATGGAACTGGCGGACTAGCAGGGCAAAATATCCACTACAGCATCTGGAACCGTGAGTGTCCTCGACTCATTTCATCCTGCAGTAGCGAACTGGTTTCGCCGTACCTACGTGGCGCCGACCGAGCCGCAGATCCGGGCCTGGCCGGCGATCAGCTCAGGAAACAACGCGCTGATCGCGGCGCCGACGGGATCGGGCAAGACGCTGGCGGCCTTTCTCGCGACCATCGATGCGCTGATCCGGCTGGGCGTGCGCGGCGACCTGCGCGACGAGACCCATGTCGTCTACGTCTCGCCGCTGAAGGCGTTGTCGAACGATATCCAGAAGAACCTCGACGAGCCGCTGGCCGGGATCCGCAAGGAGTTGGTCGCTGCCGGTCTGCCGGACGTGGACATCCGCACCGTCGTGCGCACCGGCGATACGCCGCAGTCGGAGCGCAGCCGCATGCGCCGCAAGCCGCCCCACATCCTGGTGACTACACCGGAATCGCTTTACATCCTGCTGACCAGCGCGTCCGGCCGCAAGATGCTGTCGAGCACACGCACCGTCATCGTCGACGAAATCCACGCCATGGCACCGAACAAGCGCGGCGCACATCTGTCGCTTTCCCTCGAGCGTCTGCAGCATCTGGCCGGCGGACAGTTGACCCGCGTTGGCCTGTCGGCGACGCAAAAGCCGATCGAAGAGGTCGCGCGCTTCCTGGTGGGCGGTGGCCAGTCCGGCGGACTGTTCGATTCGAACGCCTGCACCATCGTCGACACCGGCCACGTCCGCAAGCGCGATCTCGCCCTCGAAGTGCCGGAATCGCCGCTCGAAGCCGTCATGTCGATCGAAGTCTGGACCCAGGTCTACGACCGGCTCGCGGAGTTGATTCGCGAGCACCGCTCGACCCTGGTGTTCGTCAATACGCGGCGTCTCGCGGAACGCGCTGCGCGCGCGCTTTCCGAGCGCCTGGTCGAAGATCAGGTTACTTCCCACCACGGCAGCATGGCGCGCGAGCAGCGGCTGAACGCGGAGCAAAGATTGAAGCGCGGCGAACTCAAGGCGCTGATCGCCACCGCGTCCCTCGAACTGGGCATCGATATCGGGCATGTGGATCTTGTCTGCCAACTGTCCACGCCGCGCAGGATCTCCGCGCTGCTGCAACGGGTCGGCCGGTCGGGACACGCGGTCGGCGGATTGCCGAAAGGAAGGTTGTTCCCGGTGTCGCGCGACGACCTCGTCGAATGCACGGCATTGCTGGATGCAGTGCGGCGCGAGGAACTGGATAGGGTAGTGATACCGAAGAAACCTCTGGACGTGCTGGCGCAACAGATTGCCGCCGAAGTGGCCTCCGGTGAATGGGACGAGGAAGAGCTCTACGACCTGATGCGGCGGGCGTGGCCTTACCGTGAGCTTACGCGGGAGGAATACGGCGAAGTTCTGCAGATGCTGGCGGAAGGCTTCTCGACGCGCCGCGGCCGCAAGCGCGCACTGATCCACCGCGACGCAGTCAACCGCAAATTAAGGCCGCGCGACGGCCTGCGGCTGACGGCCGTGACCTCCGGCGGCACGATTCCCGACACCGCTGATTACGCCGTCGTGCTGTCGCCGCAGGACATCATGGTCGGCACGGTCAACGAAGATTTCGCCGTCGAAAGTCTGGCGGGCGACGTGTTCCAGCTTGGCAATACGTCGTATCGCATTCTGCGCGTCGAGGCTGGCCGGGTGCGCGTCGAGGACGCCGAAGGCATGCCGCCCTCGATTCCTTTCTGGCTCGGCGAGGCGCCGGCGCGCAGCGACGAAGTGTCTTACGCGGTATCGAGATTGCGCGCCGATGTCGACGCACGGCTGCCGAACGCACAGGCCACGCTGGACTATCTGGTCGAAGAAGTGGGCGTCGCTGTGGATGCCGCCACGCAGGTGGTCGACTACCTCGGGAGCGCGAAAGCGGTGCTCGGCCTGCTGCCGACGCAGAAACGGCTGGTCATGGAGCGTTTCTTCGACGAAAGCGGCGGTACCCAACTCGTCATTCATTCGCCCTACGGCAATCGCATCAATCGCGCCTGGGGCCTGGCCTTGCGCAAGCGCTTCTGTCGCAAGTTCAATTTCGAGCTTCAAGCCGCGGCGACGGAGGATGCGATCATCCTTTCGCTGACCGCCACGCATAGTTTTCCGCTGGAAGAAGCAGCGCGCTACCTGCATTCCAACAGCGTGCGCCAGGTGTTGATTCAGGCCTTGCTCGATGCGCCGATGTTCCTGACGCGCTGGCGTTGGGACGCTTCGATCGCCCTGGCGCTGCCGCGCTTCCGCGGCGGCAACAAGGTGCCGCCGCAACTGCAGCGCATGGAAGCGGAGGATCTGGTTGCGGCGGTGTTTCCCGACCAGCTTGCCTGCCAGGAAAACATCGTCGGCGATCGCGAGATCCCCGATCACCCGTTGGTGAAGCAGACCATCGACGATTGCCTGTTCGAAGCGATGGATATCGAGGGCTTCGAGAGTGTGCTGCGCGCGATCGAGCAGGGCGAAGTGGAAATTGAAACGCGCGATCTGGTCGAGCCTTCGCCGCTGGCGCTCGAAATCCTGTCGGCCCGCCCCTACGCCTACCTCGACGATGCGCCGCTGGAAGAGCGGCGCACGCAGGCGGTGGTCAGCCGCCGCTGGCTCGATCCGGAAAGCGCGGCGGATATCGGACGGCTCGATCCGGAGGCGATTGCCCGCGTCAGGGAAGAGGCCTGGCCGCAGGCTGAATCGGCGGACGAACTGCACGATACGCTTGGCTGGCTGGGTTTGCTCACCTCGCGGGAAATTCTGCGGCAACCGGCATGGACGCTGCTGCTTGACGAACTGGTCCGCGACAAGCGTGTCACGCGTGTCATCCCCGCAGGTGAGGCGGATAGCGCCGGCTTAGTTGTCGCCGCGGAGCGCCTGCCCGAGTTCAATGCCGTGCATCCCGATGCGCGCGTCGTGCCGTCGCTAGTTGTCCCCGCGGAATTTGCGAAGACCTGGACACGAGAGGAAGCGTTGGTGGAGATCGTGCGAGGTCGTCTCGAAGGTCTCGGCCCCATTACCGCGGCGGGCCTTGCAGAGTCGATTGCGGTACCGACGGGCGATATCGACATCGCATTGCTGGCTCTCGAAGGCGAAGGTTTCGTCATGCGCGGCAGCTTCACGCCGGAAGCTGGCACCGAATGGTGCGAACGCAGGCTGCTGGCGCGCATCACCCGTTACACCGTCAAACGCTTGCGGCAGGAGATCGAACCGGTTTCCGCGGCGGATTTCATGCAATTCCTGTTCGACTGGCAGCACGTCGGCGAGCGCATGGAGGGTCCGGATGCGGTTGCGGCGGTGGTTTCCCAGCTCGAGGGTTTCGAAGCCGCCGCCGGTTCGTGGGAAACCGAGTTGATCCCGGCGCGGGTTGCGGGTTACGAGCCGCACTGGCTCGACGATCTGTGCCGTGCGGGCCGGGTGGTATGGACGCGGCTGGAAGCTCCAAAGATGGATGCGCAGCGCACACAGGGGGCGAGCCCGGTGCGCAGCACGCCGATCACATTGCTGACGCGGAAGAATCTTCCGGTGTGGACGGCGCTCGCGAAAGCAACCGATACGCAGTCGGTGCGCATCAGCACGCGGGCGCAGGCCGTCGCCGATTATCTGGCGCAGCACGGCGCTTCCTTCTTCGACGACATCGCCGAAGGCCTGGATCAGCCGCGCACCTTCATTGAAGACGCATTACGCGAACTGACGGCGGCCGGGCTGATCAACTCGGACGGCTTCAGCGGCCTGCGGGCGTTGTTGCTGCCCGCTGATCGCCGCAAGCCGATCGGCGGCGGGCGCCGGCGGCGCACTGCGGTGTTCGGCGTCGAAGATGCGGGCCGCTGGGCTTTGATCCGGCGCAAGCCGGCGAGCGGCGGGAGTGCCATTGCACTTGAGCGGGAAACCGCTGAACAGATCGCGCGCACGTTGCTGAAACGTTACGGCGTGATTTTCTGGAGAATGCTGGCGCGGGAGGCTGACTGGCTGCCGCCCTGGCGCGAGTTGCTGATGGCCTGCCGCCGGCTGGAAACCCGCGGCGAAATCCGTGGCGGCCGCTTTGTCGCCGGCTTTTCAGGCGAACAGTTCGCGTTGCCCGAAGCAGTGGGCGTGCTACGCGGAGTACGTAACGCCGACAAGTCCGGCCGGCTGGTCACGGTGAGCGGTGCCGATCCGCTCAATCTTGCGGGCATCGTGCTGCCCGGCCCGCGCGTGCCGGCCATCTACAGCAACCGCGTGATGTATCGCGATGGTGTCGCGGTCGCGGCACTGATCGCGGGAGAAGTGCAGTACTTCGAGAACGTCGATCAGGAGAAGGCCTGGGAGATGAAGAACATCCTGCTGCGCACGCCGGCGCCGGCCGAATTGGCTGCGCTAATGTAACTGCACCTCAGAAAATCTTTCACCACGGAGAACACGGAGGAAGAACAAAAAACAGCGTAATAGAAGTACCACTATGGCGTCCAACTCCCGTACCAATCCCCTCGTGTTTTTTCGAGCTTCTGTCTGTTTTTGCGGTTTTCTCCGTGCTCTCCCTGTTCTCCGTGGTGAATGTCTGGCTTTTTCAGGCACTCGGTTTCTTGTCGAAGATCGCGTAGTGAACGTCTTCTTCCATGGATTCGACTTCGACCTTGTCCACCTGTGCAGCATCCGGCCCGCGTTGCGCCCACTCGATCAGTCGGCCGACCGCGAAGGCATCTCCCTGCGCAATGGCTTCGACGGTTCCATCTGCGCAATTACGTACCCAGCCGGTCACTTCGAGCTGCTCCGCACGCTCTCGCATTGATTCGCGAAAGTACACACCTTGTACTCGACCAAAGATTCGAAGGCGCCGGGTGATCTTCAAGGGCCGTGTCCCCGGGATACCGGGCTACGCCCATAAATGACGTGAATATCGTGAATGTCGTGAATGCCGTAGATTCGAAGATCGCAGATCAGACGTGCCTTTGCGATATTCACGACATTCACGGGTTTCTGCGGCCCTTCCGGCTTCACTTCACTTTCATTCCTGGCTGGGCGCCGTCGTCGGGCGACAGCAGGAAAATGCCCGGGCCTTCGCCGCTCGCGGCCAGCACCATGCCTTGCGATTCGCCGAAGCGCATTTTGCGTGGTTGCAGGTTCGCGACCATGACCGTCAACCGGCCCACGAGCTTCGCCGGATCGTAGGCCGACTTGATGCCGGCGAACACCTGGCGGGTCTCGGTGCCGATGTCGAGCTGCAGCTTGAGCAGCTTTTCCGCGCCTTCGACGTGCTCCGCGCTGACGATGCGCGCCACTCGAAGCTCGACCTTGTTGAAGTCGTCGATCGTGATGAAACTCGGGGCAGTAACGGCTTCCACGGCTTTCTCCTGGTGCTGGGCATGGCGCTGCGGCGAATGCGACTGCGGCGCCGATTGCAGGCTTTCCTTGTTGGCTTCGAGCAATGCCGCAATCTGTTTCTGATCAATGCGGGTCATCAGGTGCTGGTATGGCTCAATCTTGTTGAGCCCGGATGACAGATCTTTCCAACTAAGGGGCAGCGGCAAGCCAAGAAACTTCGCCGCATTCTCCGCGGTATTCGGCAATACGGGAGCAAGATAGTACGTTACGATTCTGAACGCATTGATGCAGTCTGATACGACGTCGTGAAGATAATCGCGGCGGCTAGCATCTTTTGCTAATTCCCAAGGCTTGTCCTGATCGATCCGTTTATTGATCATGTCACAAACACCCATGATCGCCCGGATGGCTTTTCCAAACTCTCGCTCTTCGAAAGCGGCGCGGATTTCCTCCTCTGCGCCATAGGCAGTGATCGTATAGGGCCGGTTGGTTTTGTTACCCTCGAGGACTTCCTGTGCGAGTTGTCCGTTGAACTGTTTTGAGAGAATGGCCGCACATCGACTGGCTATATTGACGTACTTGCCGACCAAATCGCTGTTCACCCGCGCGACGAAATCTTCGAGGTTAAGATCGATGTCCTCCATCGTCGAATTCAACTTCGCCGCGTAGTAGTAGCGCAGCCACTCCGGGTTCAGGCCTTGCTGGAGATAGCTTTCGGCCGTGATGAAGGTCCCGCGCGACTTGGACATCTTCTGTCCGTCCACCGTCAGAAATCCGTGCGCAAAGACTTTCGTCGGCACACGATAGCCGGCGAACTGCAGCATCGCCGGCCAGAACAGGGCGTGGAAGTAGAGGATGTCCTTGCCGATGAAATGCATCATCTCGGTATCGCCGCTTGGCCGCAGGAACTCGTCGATTTCCTTCTGCGATCGTCCCTGTTTCTCGAAATAGTTGCGGAAGCTGCCGAAGTAGCCCACCGGCGCATCCAGCCAGACATAGAAGAACTTCTGGTTGTTGGTGCCGGGAATCGGGAAGCCGAAGTAGGGGGCATCGCGTGAAATGTCCCAGTCCGCGAGTTTGTTGTCACCCGGGTCGCCCAGCCACTCCTTCATCTTGTTCGACGCCTCCGGTTGCAGGCGGTCGCCGCTTTGCGTGAACTGGCGCAGAAAATCTTCGCAGCGCCGGTCCGAAAGCTTGAAGAAGTGGTGCTCCGACGCCTTGCGCTCTGGTTTGGCTCCCGACACGACGGAGTAGGGATCGATCAGGTCGGTCGGGCTGTAGGTCTTGCCGCAGACCTCGCAGGAATCGCCGTACTGGTCCTTCGAGTGGCAATTGGGGCATTCGCCCTTGATATAGCGATCCGGCAGGAACATCGCCTTCACCGGATCGTAGAACTGCTCGACCGAGCGCTTCGCGATCAGGTCTTTGGCTTGGAGCTGCTGGTAGATGTCTTCGCAGAACGCCTGGTTTTCCTTCGAATTGGTGGTGTAGTAGTTGTCGAAGGCAACATGGAAGCCGGCGAAGTCACGGGTGTGCTCGCCGTACACCCGGTCGATGAGTTGCTCGGGTGTGATGCCGTCCTTGTCGGCGCGCAGCATGATTGGCGTGCCGTGCGTGTCGTCGGCGCAGACGTAGTGCACCTCGTGGCCTTGCATCTTCTGGAAGCGCACCCAGATATCGGTCTGGATGTATTCCACGAGGTGGCCGAGGTGGATGCTGCCGTTGGCGTACGGCAGCGCCGAGGTGACGAGAATCCTGCGCTTCATTTCGAGAGGGGCGAAAAGCGGGGATTCTAGCAAATGGACCCCGTAAAAACCCTTTACTGACCGGAGATTCGGAATAAAATTCGGCCCTCCGATTCCCAGACAGCAGGCATGGCGATCAGCGAAGAGCAGGTCAAGGCAGCACTCCAGACGTTCATCGATCCGGCTACCGGCAAGGACTACGTCACCGGCAAGGAAGTCCGCAATATCCGCGTCGACGGCAGTGATGTATCCCTGGAAATCGTACTGGGCTATCCGGCCAAAAGCGTGGTCGAAGGAATCCGCCGGGAATTGACCGATCGCATCGGCAAGATCGCCGGGGTAGGCAAGGTCAGCGTCGAGGTGCAGGTCAAGATCGTCGCCCACGCCGTCCAGCGCGGGCTCAAGCTGCTGGGCGGCGTCAAGAATGTAATCGCGGTCGCCTCCGGCAAGGGCGGGGTGGGCAAGTCCACGACCGCCGTGAACCTTGCGCTGGCGCTTGCCGCCGAAGGGGCCAAGGTCGGATTGCTGGATGCCGATATCTATGGTCCGTCCCAGCAGGTGATGATGGGTCTGACGGGGAAGCCGATGTCGCCGGACGGCAAGACCATCGAGCCGATGGTGAATTACGGCGTGCAGGCGATGTCCATCGGGCTGCTGATCGACGTGGATACGCCGATGGTCTGGCGCGGGCCTATGGTGACCCAGGCGCTGGAACAACTGCTGCGCGACACGCAATGGAAGGACCTGGACTATCTGGTGGTGGACCTGCCGCCCGGCACGGGCGATATCCAACTGACGCTGTCGCAGAAAGTTCCGGTCACCGGTGCCGTTATAGTCACCACGCCGCAGGACATCGCGCTGATCGATGCACGCAAGGGCCTCAAGATGTTCGAGAAGGTCGGTGTGCCGATCCTCGGCCTGGTGGAGAACATGAGCGTTCACATCTGTTCGAACTGCGGCCACGAAGAGCACGTCTTCGGCGAAGGTGGCGCCGCGCGGATGAGCAAGGACTACAAGGTGGACGTAGTGGGCAGCCTGCCGCTGGACATCAAGATCCGCGAGCATGCGGATTCGGGCAGGCCGACCGTGGTCGCCGAGCCGGACAGCCGCTCGGCACAGATCTACAAGGAGATCGCCCGCAAGGTGGCCGCCCGCATCGCGGAGCTGGCCAAGGATCACAGCGCGGTGTTTCCGAAGATCGTCATCCAGAACACGTAAGGAGAAAGCGTGAGGCGAGAGGCGTGAGGCGGGAAAAAACCGGGAGCACCGAGGCCGCGTTGGCGCCTTGCTTTTTACGCCTCACGCCTCACGCCTTACGCCTTACCTCTCAAGCGAAGCTATGAGCATCAAGTCGGACAAGTGGATCCGCCGCATGGCTCGGGAGCAGGGCATGATCGAGCCGTTCGAGCCCGGGCAGGTGCGGGAGATCAACGGCCGCAGGATAGTTTCCTACGGCACCTCGAGCTACGGTTACGACATACGCTGCTCGAGGGACTTCAAGATCTTCACCAACATCAATTCGACGATGGTGGATCCGAAGAATTTCGACGAAAAGTCTTTTGTCGATGTCAGCGGCGATGTCTGCATCATTCCGCCGAATTCCTTCGCACTCGCGCGCACGGTGGAGTATTTCCGCATCCCGCGCAACGTGTTGACCATCTGCCTCGGCAAGTCGACCTACGCGCGTTGCGGCATCATCGTCAACGTCACGCCTTTCGAGCCGGAATGGGAGGGTTTCGTGACGCTGGAGTTTTCCAATACCACGCCGCTGCCGGCCAAGATTTACGCCAACGAGGGAGTCGCGCAAGTGGTCTTCTTCGAGTCCGACCCGGATGACATCTGCGAGACTTCCTACCGCGACCGCGGCGGGAAGTACCAGGGTCAAAAAGGCGTCACGCTTCCCAAGATCTAGAACGTCATTCCACACGTGGCCAGGCCACATCACGCAAGCATTCCAATCCGCCGGCTTTCAACGCCAGCGGTTCCTGCAGGGAGATCAGCATGAAGTTTCGCTTCCCGGTCGTCATCATCGACGAAGACTATCGCTCGGAAAATACGAGCGGCCTGGGTGTCAGGGCGCTCGCCAAGGCGCTCGAAGACGAGGGCATGGAAGTACTCGGCGTCACCAGCTACGGAGACCTGTCCTCCTTCGCGCAACAGCAAAGCCGCGCGTCGGCCTTCATTTTGTCGATCGACGACGAAGAATTCGGAGCCGGCTCGGAAGAGGAAACCAACAAGGCACTGAAGACGCTGCGTGCCTTTGTCCAGGAACTGCGTTTCAGGAACGCCGACATTCCGATTTATCTGTACGGCGAGACGCGCACCTCGCGCCATATCCCGAACGATATCCTGCGCGAGCTGCACGGCTTCATCCACATGTTCGAGGACACACCGGAGTTCGTCGCGCGCCACATCATTCGCGAAGCGCGCGCCTATCTCGACGGACTTTCACCGCCGTTTTTCCGCGCGCTGGTGCATTACGCCCAGGACGGCTCGTACTCGTGGCACTGCCCGGGACACTCCGGCGGGGTCGCTTTTCTCAAGAGCCCGGTCGGGCAGATGTTCCACCAGTTCTTCGGCGAGAACATGTTGCGCGCCGACGTCTGCAACGCGGTCGACGAACTCGGCCAGTTGCTCGACCATACCGGACCGGTCGCGGCCTCCGAGCGCAATGCCGCCCGCATCTTCAACGCGGATCACTGCTTCTTCGTCACCAACGGCACCTCGACGTCGAACAAGATGGTCTGGCACGCTAACGTGGCGCCGGACGACATCGTCGTCGTGGACCGCAACTGCCACGTTTCCATCCTGCACGCGATCACCATGACGGGTGCGATCCCGGTGTTCCTCACGCCGACGCGCAACCATCTCGGCATTATCGGTCCGATCCCGCTCGACGAATTCAAGCCCGAGAACATCCAGAAAAAAATCGATGCCAATCCGTTTGCGCGCGCCGTGAAGCGCAAGAAGCCGCGCATCCTGACCATCACCCAAAGCACCTACGACGGCGTGCTCTACAACGTCGAAATGCTCAAGGACACGCTGAATTCCTCGATTGACACCCTGCATTTCGACGAGGCTTGGCTGCCACACGCGACTTTTCACGATTTCTACAAGAACATGCATGCGATCGGCAAGGACCGGCCGCGCACCAAGGATTCGATCATCTATGCCACGCACTCCACGCACAAACTGCTGGCCGGCATCTCGCAGGCGTCACAGATACTCGTGCAGGAGTCGCAGACCAGGAAGCTCGACCGCCACGCATTCAACGAGGCCTACCTGATGCATACCTCGACTTCGCCGCAGTACGCGATCATCGCTTCCTGCGATGTGGCGGCGGCCATGATGGAACCTCCCGGCGGCACGGCGCTGGTCGAGGAATCGATTGTCGAAGCGCTCGACTTCCGCCGCGCCATGCGCAAGGTCGACGAAGAATTCGGCAAGGACTGGTGGTTCAAGGTGTGGGGCCCGGAAAAGCTTGCCCAGGAGGGCATAGGTTCGCGCGAGGAGTGGATTCTCAAGTCCAGCGAGAAGTGGCACGGCTTCGGAAACCTTGCGCCCGGCTTCAACATGCTCGACCCGATCAAGGCGACCGTCATCACGCCCGGCCTGGACGTGTCGGGCAAGTTCGCCAAGACCGGCATTCCCGCAGCGATCGTGACCCGGTATCTGGCCGAGCACGGCGTGATCGTGGAGAAGACCGGCCTCTACTCGTTCTTCATCATGTTCACCATCGGCATCACCAAAGGCCGGTGGAATACGCTGGTGACCGCGTTGCAACAGTTCAAGGACGATTACGACAAGAACCAGCCGCTGTGGCGCATCCTTCCGGAATTCTGTCAGGCGCATCCGCGCTATGAGCGCCTGGGCATGCGCGATTTGTGCGAGCAGATCCATGGCATGTACAAGGCGAACGACGTGGCGCGGCTTACCACCGAGATGTATCTCTCCGATATGCAGCCGGCAATGAAGCCTTCGGACGCGTTCGCGGCAATGGCACACCGGGAAATCGACCGTGTCGAGATCGACAAGCTGGAAGGTCGCGTCACCAGCGTGCTGTTGACGCCTTATCCGCCCGGCATTCCGCTGCTGGTCCCCGGCGAGCGATTCAACCGGACGATCGTGCGCTATCTCCAGTTCGCGCGCGAATTCAACCGCACCTTCCCCGGCTTCGATACCGACATCCACGGTCTGGTCGAAGAGAACTCGGCCGGAGAGCTGCGGTATTTCGTGGATTGCGTGCGCCAGAACTGAGCAGGCCGGTTAACCCGACCGCGCTGCCGCAATAGCTTCCTTGGGCATTGACGCTGGCCTTGCGGCGTCTAAAGGGTTTGACGCTGGGTCGCCAGTTCGGTAAGGTTCGGGCGATAAAAAGCCTTTTAAAGTCGCGGTTTACGTTGCACATTGAATATAAGGGGTATGCTCATGCGGCGTCTAAGGCAGTTCGCATTGCTACTGTCGTTCATCGTTGTCCTTCCGCTTTCTGGATTCGCTGCCGACGATCTGCTGCTGAAGGCTAGGCAACAACTCGAGAACGGCAATGCGCAGGAGGCCTACAACCTCCTCATCCCCCTGCAGTCGACCCGTGCAGGAGATCCGGACTACGACTATTTGCTGGGTTCGGCGGCACTGGAACTTGGCAGGAACACCGAAGCCGTCTTCGCTCTGGAGCGCGTGCTCGCGGTCCAGCCGAACAGCGCCCAGGCCCGCGCCCAGATCGCACGTGCCTACTACAACCTGAAGGAAACCGAAGCTGCCAAGCGCGAATTCGAAAACGTCAAGAAGCAGGAAGTGCCGCCGGAGGTTTCCGCGACCATCGATCGCTTCCTCGATGCAATTACGCGCGTCCAGGAATCCGAGCGCACCACCATCCGCGGTTTCGTGGAAGTCGGCATCGGCTACGACACGAATGTGAACAGTGCTACGGCTGAAAATCAGGTGGCCATACCGGCGTTCGGCGGCCTGGTATTTACGCTGGCGTCCACCGCGACGAAACTGGATGACGAATTCATCAGCTTCGGCGGTGGAGTGAACTTCCAGCATCCCTTTTCGAAGCAACTCGCCCTTTTCGGCGGCCTGACCTACCAGAACAAGACCAATACCAGCGAGGACAAATTTTCCACTTACTACTTGGACGCGAATCTGGGTCTGAGTTACCGCTGGGATCGCGACACCTTCACGCTGGCCGCGCAGTACAACTCGTTCTTCGTCGACGATCCGCAGGTCTATAGCGACGCTTATCGCAATGCATCAGGTGTTACCGGGCAGTGGCAGCACGATTTCGACTCGCGCAATCAGATCAGCGTATTCCTGCAATACAGCGATCTGGTTTATCCGAGCCAGCAGATCCGCGATGCCGACCGTTACATCGGCGGCGTCGGCTACGCCCACGCATTCGGCCGCGGAACGGTGATCACTTACGTGGGATTGTATGGTGGTACGGAGAAGGAAAAAGCCGACAATGTGCCCCAGCTCGGAAACGACATCTACGGCGCGCGTTTCGGAGCGCAATGGAATCTGAACGAGAAGTACTCGATATTCGCCAACGCCAGCGGCGAACGGCGCGAATATGGCGGCCCCGATCCGTTCTTCCTGGTCGATCGCAAGGACACCCAATACAGTGCTTCCGGTGGCTTGATCTTCGTTCCGAAGAAGAACCTGCGCATTACGCCTCAGATCAGCTGGACCGATAGTAGATCGAACATCGACATATATCATTTCGACCGGGTGATTTATCAGATCACTTTGCGGCAGGATATGTGACCGCCGGGCGACGGCGGGGGGGATATGCAAGGCGATGCCCGGCCAGGCTGTCTTAGTGGCATACGTTTCGCTTTGGATCGTCGAGGGATCGGTTGTTTTGTTGATGCCGCTACGTGACCGACCGGGTATCGCCGGTCAGGTGCCGTAGGAGTCGGGATTTATAGGACGTTAAACGTCACGGAAGTGACGGACGATGGCGCAAACAGGGGCGTTACAACATTCGCGGCCGTCGGATTTGAACGAGGTTGCACAATTCAGGGAGAGGTAAACATGCCTCAAGATCGCTTTAGTTTGAACGGCCGTGCGGCGTTGCTCGCGCTGATTGCCTCGGCCTACCCGGTCATCGGATACTCGGCGACCGCCGCGCAAGTGGATTTTGCGGTGGGAAACGTCACTGCGGTGGGGTCCAATGGGCAGAGCCGCCCGCTGGGCAAGGGGGCGCAGATCGAACAAGGCGACACCGTGAACACCAACGGCGGGCGCGCCCAATTGCGCTTCACCGACGGGGCCTACGTCTCGCTGCAACCCGAATCCCAATTCCGCATCGACCAGTACCGTTTCGACGGCAAGCAGGACGGCAACGAGAAAGGCTTCTTCAGCTTGCTCAAAGGGGGTTTGCGCACCATCACCGGACTGGTGGGCCGCAGCAACAAACAAAACTATCAGGTCAGCACTTCCGTGGCGACCATCGGTATCCGCGGCACCGAATACACCATCCAATACGGCAAGTCGGTCACCGGCACGGTAGGCGAAGGCCAGATCGAAGTGTGCAATGGCGCGGGCTGCCTGAGCGTGACCAATGGCGAGTCCTATTACGTGCAGACGCAGGAGGTCAAGCCCGTGCTGACCAACAAGCGCACCGACCTGCCGCCGCCGGAGCCGACAACGCCTCCGGTGCATTTTACTCAGGGAGAAAATACTGACGCTTCTGGTAACCCGGTACCAGGGTTTATTCTGACTGGCGCGCTGAAATTGGACTTCGTGTCTGGCAACCTGTGCGATGGACTATGTGCCAGCTCCGGCTCTACCGCACCGATGGTCTTTGACTCACAAGGCACACTCACGGGTTTCAACTCTCAGAATGTGACCTCGGTGCAAATGGGTGGCAATGACGGGATTGTTGCCTGGGGAACATTTAGATCGCTGACGCCCTCGACATTTGGCGGCAATGTTTTCCACTTCGTCATTGGTTCGCCGGTTCCGTCGTCGGACTTGGCAAATCTGGGGGGTACGACCGCGACATACTCTCTGATCGGTGCGACTCCCGTCACGAATGGCTCGGATCAAGTGGTTGGCTCCCTGAATAGCGCGACGCTCTCCATAACGTTTGGGGTATCGAATCCCGTCAGTGCGGCAATGACCTGGACGATTAATGGCTCCCCGCTGAGTGCGACGCTGTCGGGTTCCAATTCCGGTTCTACGTTTTTCCTGTCGGGGAGCTGCGGTGGGAGTTGCTTTGTTCAGGCAGACGGCGCCCTGTTCGGCCCGAACGCGGTACGTGCCGGGATGGTCTATGGAATTAACGCCAACCTGGTTGGTGCTGCGGCGTTTGCGAGGTAGTGATCAAGCGACTTTTCTTGACCTCCGATATCTGCCGGATACCGGTCCTTCCTTGCGGAAGGGTGCGGTCCGCGAGGGCCTACTCGAAACGATCTTCGGAGGAGCGCCGCTGAATTTTGTTTGGAGCGCCATCAATTTGTTCGCGAGCCGACAAGGCAGCGAGCCGATAAGGCATAGGATCCCAGCTACCACAGCGGCCGCTCGATCCAGTTGAACCTCGAAAAGGAACTGAGCCGAGTTCGCGAACTCTTCGGCGAGGGGAGCTGGTCGCAGGCGCGTGTGATAGCGGAGCGCGCGCTTGCTGTTTTTCCGGACCAGGCACCGTTGTGGTTCGTCCTCGGGGCCAGTCTGCATGCACTGGGCGAGCGGCTTGGTGCCATTAATGCGTTTCGAAAAACCAGCGAACTTGCGCCCGCGTTTGTTCCTGCTCTGAACGCAATGGCGACGGTCTTGACCGAGGAGGGGCAGCCGGCTCAGGCCATCGATATCCTCGATCGTGCAGTGGCACTCGCCCCCTCTGACGCACCCACGTTGTATAACCGAGGCATCGTGTTGGAACGATTGGCCCGGCTTCAGGAATCCCTCGCCGCTTACGATGCGGCGATTGCTGCGGATGCGTTGTTCGCGCCGGCATGGCTCAACCGGGGTGCCGTGCTAATGGTTCTCGGGCGTTACGAGAATGCCGTCGACAACAACCGCCGGCTCATTGTCTTTCAGCCTGACTCCGCCGATGCTCACTTCAATCTCGCCGAGGCTTTGTTGGGACTTGGCCGGAGCCAGGAAGCGCTTGCCGCGTGCGACCGTGCGATCGAACTCGACCCGCGACACGCGCAAGCGCACGTGGACCGCGGATTGGCATTGTCGGATCTTGGGCACTTCGAGGACGCGCAACGTGCTTTCGATACGGCCGACGCCATCTCTCCGGGAGCGATGCGCAAATACATTGACACCGTCGCTCCCGCGGATCCTTCCCTAGATCGTGCTTTCGACCCGCGGCTGGTGTTCCTTTATCGCGGCTACCACCGCCTCGTGCACTGCGACTGGTCGATGCGCGAGATCTACATCGAACGGATCAAAGAACTGGTGATGAACGCGGGCGAAGACGCAGCCGCACGCATAGATCTGCCGCTGGCTTACCATTCGCTGACCGTGCCATTTCCCCCGGAAGTACCGCATCGTATCGCGTGTGTCATCGGGGACCGTTACGCTGCCGCAGTTGCTGAGACGGGGCAGCGCTTTACCTACAGACGCGGCGGCGACCGCATCCGGATCGGCTATCTATCGGCAGATTTTTGCGAGCACCTTAACGCTTACCTGTCGTACCCGCTGTTTCGCATGCACGATCGGAATCGGTTTGACGTGTTCGCTTACAGCATCGGGCCGGACGACGGCGCCAAAATTCGCGAATCAATCAAGAATACCGCCGACCGATTCGTTGATTTACGCAATATGAGCGATCTGGAAGCGGCCCGGCTGATCAGCAGCGATGATATTGATGTGCTCGTCGATTTCGGCGGATACACCCAGAATTGTCGTCCCGGTATCGCAGCTTTTCGGCCCGCCCCTGTGCAGCTCGCGCATATCGGTTTCCCTGGAACGATGGGTGCGCCGTGGATGGACTACCGGATCACCGATCGGATCGCGACACCACCCGGGCAGGAAAAATTCTGGCGGGAGAAGCTGGTGTTCATGCCCGGCTCCTTCTTCATCTACGACAATGCGCAGGCCACGCCAGCGGAGCCCGTCACTCGTGCCGAGTACGGTTTGCCGGATGGCGCTTTCGTCTTTTGCAGCCACAACAACGCTTACAAGATCGATCCCGAAATCTTTTCCGTATGGATGTCGCTGCTGCATGAGTTACCGGATGCGGTGCTCTGGTTGGTGGCGCGGAATCCCGCGATCGAAGCGAATCTGCGTGCGGAAGCACGATCCAGGAGAATGGATCCGGCGAGGCTTGTATTCGCGCGCCACGAATCGAGAGCGCGCTATTTTTCACGCTACCGTCTGGCTGACCTTTTTCTCGATACGCCGCAATTTACTGCCGCGACGACGGCTTGCGATGCCCTGTGGATGGGGCTGCCATTGCTCTCGATCATGCGCGATCATTTCGCGTCGCGTCAGGCAGCCAGCATCCTTTCTGCGCTGGGGATGTCCGATCTCATCGTCGAAACATTCAACGACTATCGCAGCACCGCCCTTCGACTCGCAACCAGACCGGAGGAGTTGCAGGCGGTCCGACGACGTTTGCTGCGCGCGCGCAGCGAGGCGCTAATGTTCCGGACCGAGGATTATGTCCGCAGCTATGAATACGCTCTCGATGCGATGGTGATGCGATGGCGCAATGGCAAGCCACCTGTAAATTTGCATGTTCTTGCGGACGGAAGCGTGCGCGCGGTCTGATCAGCGGGCGATCGTCCTGTCGTACGTCACGAAGCGACCGCTAATCTCTCCTTCCGCGAACGTCGCCGCGCTCGTCACCTGCCACTGGGCGCGGTCGATGGCCGGAAAGAGCGCGTCTCCTTCGTAGTCGCACGCGATCTCGGTTGCATGGATGCGGGTGGCCAGGGGTAGCGCGTCTCGGAAAATCTGCTCGCCGCCGATAACGAAGACTTCTTCTTCGCCAGCACTTTCCTCCAGTGCGTCAGGCAGACTGCGCGCAGTCAAAACGCCTTCGAATTTGAAGGCCGGGTTGCGCGTGATGACGATGCTCGTTCTACCCGGAAGCAGTCGTCCGATCGACTCGAAGGTCTTGCGACCCATGATGATGTGATGTCCCATGGTCAGCGCCTTGAAGCGCTTGAGATCCGTCGACAGATGCCAGGGTAGCGTGTTGTTGGCGCCGATGACTCGGTTCTGCGCCATCGCGACGATGATGGAAATCCGGGGCTTCTGCCCATACGCGCTGCTGATCACCAATTGCGGATCACCTGTCACCGCTACACGGCAACCGGCGCCTTGATCGCGGGATGGGGGTCGTAGGCTTCGAGCGCGAAGTCTTCGTACTTGAAGTCGAAGATGTTCCTGATCGCGGGATTGAGCTTCATTGCCGGCAGCTTGCGTGGTGCGCGCGTCAGCTGCTCGCGGGCTTGCTCCAGATGATTCGAATAGAGATGGGTGTCCCCGAGCGCATGGACGAACTCGCCGGGGTTCAATCCGCAAACCTGCGCCACCATCAGGGTCAGCAAGGCGTACGACGCAATGTTGAACGGCACGCCGAGGAACAGGTCGGCGCTGCGCTGATAAAGCTGGCAGGAGAGTTTCCCGTCGGCGACGTAGAACTGGAAGAACGCGTGGCAGGGCAGCAGCGCCATCTTGTCGAGATCTGCCACATTCCACGCGGAGACGATCAGGCGCCGCGAGTTCGGATTGCTCTTGATGTCCTCGATGACCTTGGAGATCTGATCGATATGCCGCCCGTCCGGCGCCGGCCAGGAGCGCCACTGGTAACCGTAGACCGGGCCGAGTTCGCCGTTTTCGTCGGCCCACTCGTCCCAGATGCTCACGCCGTTTTCCTTGAGATATCGGGTGTTGGTCTCACCCTTCAGGAACCACAGCAATTCGTGGATGATCGACTTGAGGTGAACCCTCTTGGTGGTCAGCAAAGGAAAACCGGCCTGCAGGTCGAAGCGCAACTGCGGCCCGAAAACGCTGAAGGTGCCGGTGCCAGTGCGGTCCTGCTTCCGGTTGCCCTGCTCGAGAATGTGACGCATGAGATCAAGATACTGGCGCATCGGAGTCGCAATCGAAGGCGGATCGAAATCCGGATTCTAATGCACCCGACTCGCGGGCGCATTGTGCGGCGGCGACTTGGCGCTGGTGCAATGTGCTTCAGGAGGAATGACGCGGCAGGCCGTTTGCCAGCAACACGGACAGTCTGTCGGCCGGCAGCGGGCGGCTGAACAGAAAGCCTTGCACGTACCGGCAGCCGCGCTCGCGCAGGAAGGCAAGTTGTACGGGCGTTTCGACACCTTCGGCGACCAGCGTGAGGCGCAGCCGTTGCCCCATCGCGATAATTGCACTGGCGATCGCGGCATTGTCTTCGTCGGCCGGAATATCCCTGACAAAGGATTGATCGACCTTGAGCGCGCTGATCGGAAAACGCTTAAGTTGCGACAGCGACGAATATCCTGTGCCGAAATCGTCGACGGAAAGATGCACCCCCATTTCTCTGAGCGCGTGCAATGTGCGTACCGCAGTCTCGGGGTTTTCCATTACGCTGCTCTCGGTAATCTCCAGCTCGAGATGTTGCGCTGCAAGTCCCGTCTTCGCGAGCATGTCCGCCATCGTCTGGGCCAAGTCGCGGCGGCGGAACTGCTTGGGCGAGAGGTTGACCGCCACGCGCAGCCCGGCATGACCGCTTTCGTGCAGGGCACGGGCTTGCCGGCAGGCGGCTTCGAGCACCCAATCGCCTATGGGCACGATCAGCCCGGTTTCCTCCGCGAGCGGGATGAAGGTGGCCGGCGAAACCAGGCCGGTATCCGGACGATTCCATCGCATCAACGATTCCATGCCGACAATGCGGTTGCTGTCCACGTCCACGATCGGCTGGTAATGCAGGATGAACTCGCCCCGCTCCGCGGCGCGCCGAAGATGGGTTTCCAGTTGCAGTCTCTCCACGGATGACGTCGTGGTCTCGTGTAAGAAGAACTGGAAAGTGCTCCTGCCGAGTTCCTTGGCGCGATACATCGCCATGTCGGCATTGCGAAGCAGCGTCTTGGTGTCCGTGCCGTTGTCGGGGAAGATGCTGATCCCGATGCTGGCCCCGGCAAATATTTCCTGGCCGTTGATTTCAACAGGCTCGGCCAGCGCATCGAGTAGGCGTTGCGCCGAGGCCGCGGCCTCCTGCGGATTCCTTATCTCGCTCAGGATGGCAGTGAATTCGTCGCCGCCAAGCCGCGCAACCATGTCGACTTCGCGCAGGGTGTCGCGCAAGCGTTGCGCAACGGCCACCAGAAGGGAATCTCCGCTGTCGTGCCCCAGCGTATCGTTAACATTCTTGAAGCGATCGAGGTCGATGAACAGGACGCCGATCTTGTACCCGTATCGCGTTGCGCGTGCGATCTCCGAGGTGAGCTGCTCCAGGAAGCGGGAACGATTCGGCAATCGCGTGAGTTGGTCATGGCTGGCAAGAAATCGCAGCAACGCCTCGTTGCGTTTGCGTTCGGTGATGTCCTGCAAAATGCCGAAATGTCCAAGGACAGTACCGTCCCCGGCGATCTGCGGCAGGTACTGAACCTCGACGCGCTGAACGCGACCTTTTTCGTCCACGGCGTCGCGTTCATACTTCACTTCCCGCCCTGCCATGACCTGATCCATGTAGGGGCGGATGTGGTCGAAAAGATCCTGCCCGATCACTTCCCAGGTGTATTTCCCGATCACATCGGCACGCGGCCGATTGAACAATTCCTCGAAGCGCCGGTTGACGATTACATAGCGGAAGTCACGGTCCGCATACGCGATGGAAAACGGCATTGCGTCGATTACCATCTGAAGCCGTTGAGCAGAGGCGGTGTCGGCCTCGTTAAGCGGCGCGGAAAGCGGTGCGGGTGGAGTTGAACGCACGATGCGAAGTCCTGTTGGCAGCCGTGGGCTTGCGCTTGCGGGTGGTCGGTCTCGAGGATCCATGGTCATGAGATCTTGACTCTAATTCTTCCCGCCCTAGGGCGCTGCACCCGGTTCGCCCGGCAGCTTTTTCGCGTCATGAAGCCGCGGAACGGCGCTGCGAGAAGGGAGGTAAGCTTGGAGGCCTATGTTAAACTCCAAAAAAGTTTCTATATCCCACCATGTCCGGCAATACGCTCGGAAAGTTGTTCTGCGTAACCTCTTTCGGGGAAAGCCACGGACCCGCGATCGGCTGTGTCGTGGACGGTTGTCCACCCGGACTGGCGCTCTCCGAAGCAGACATCCAGAAAGACCTCGATCGCCGCAAGCCCGGTACATCCCGCCATGTAACGCAGCGCCGCGAGCCCGACGCCGTGGAAATCCTTTCCGGGGTGTTCGAAGGCCAGACCACCGGCACGCCGATCGCCCTGCTCATCCGAAATCAGGACAGCCGCAGCAAGGATTACGGCAATATTTCCGAAACCTTTCGCCCGGGCCACGCCGATTACACGTACTGGCAGAAATACGGCATCCGCGACTTTCGCGGTGGCGGGCGCCAGTCGGCCCGGGAAACGGCCGTGCGGGTTGCCGCCGCGGCCATCGCCCGCAAATGGCTGCGCGAGCATCACGGCGTGGAGATCCGCGGCCACATGTCGCAGCTCGGTCCGATCCGGATCCCCTTCAAAACCTGGGAATCGGTTGACCAAAACCCATTTTTTTCTGCCGACCCCGACATCGTGCCGCAACTCGAGGCATTCATGGACAAGCTGCGCAAGTCAGGCGACTCCTGTGGCGCGCGGATTACCGCGGTCGCGCACGGTGTGCCGGTAGGCTGGGGCGAACCGGTTTATGACAAGCTCGATTCCGACATCGCCTACGCGATGATGGGAATCAACGCGGTCAAGGGCGTGGAAATCGGTGCCGGCTTCGCATCGGTCGAACAGAAGGGCACCGAGCACGGCGATGAGATGACGCCGCAAGGCTTCCTGTCCAACAACGCCGGCGGCATCCTCGGCGGAATTTCCACCGGCCAGGACATCGTCGTGAATATCGCCGTCAAGCCGACATCGAGCATCCGGCTGCCGCGCCGTTCGATCGACAAGAGCGGTGCGCCGACGATAGTTGAGACCACCGGCCGCCACGATCCCTGCGTGGGCATTCGCGCTACGCCGATTGCCGAAGCGATGCTGGCGCTGGTGCTGATGGATCACGCGCTGCGCCAGCGTGCGCAGAACGCCGACGTGCGGACCACGACGCCCAGGATTGCCGCTCAGGCGCCTGCGGGTGCTGCGAGGCAAGATGCCCCGGTGGCCAACGATCCCGATCCCGACGAAGCCTGATCGCCCTTACTCGTGTCCTGGCTGGAGCGCCTAGTCGAAGTCAACGAGAAGGAGTGGCGTCCGGTCGGGTCTATCGCCTTCGTTGCTTCTTCGCTGCTGGTGGTCGTCGTCTGCTATCTCGCCAATACGGGAGAGCGCTGGGTGCACATCCTCGACAGTGCCAATCTCGCTTTTCACGAAGCCGGCCACCCGTTTTTCGGACTACTGCTCTGCGAACGCATCACGGTTTACGGTGGCACGGTCGGGCAATTGGTATTCCCGATAGTGGCGACGGCGACGTTCTGGTGGCGGCGCGAAGCGCTGTCGTTTGCTTTGTGCGCGGCCTGGTTGTTCGAAAATTTCTGGAACATCGCACGCTACATGGCGGACGCGCGCGAGCAAGTGTTGCCGCTGGTGGGCAACGGCGAGCACGACTGGACCGAGATCTTCTCGCGCTGGCACGTGCTGCATCGGGATACCAGCATTGCCGGATTCGTCTCCATCCTGGCCTGGATCGGGGTATCGATCGTGTGGGGCTGGGTGGCGTGGCGCTGGTGGCAAGACCGCGAAGCCGATTGAAATACCGGTTAACGAACGGTTGCCCATGGTTCGCGGTTCCTTCTACCAACGGCTATCCAGCTTCTATTTCTGTTATTTCGCGTTCATCGGCGCGTTCGCGCCTTACTTCGCGCTCTATCTCAAGTCCCTGGGCTACCCGGCTGCGGAAATCGGCTTACTGCTGGCAGTCAGTCCGGTGGCGCGGATTTTCGGGCCGAACCTCTGGGGCTGGCTGTCCGATCACTACCGTGCCCGCGGACAGCTGATCCGACTTACCGCCGTGGGCACCGCAGTGGTGTTCACAGCCGTGTTCTTCAATCGCGGCTTCGGTTGGATGTTCACGGCGCTGTTGCTGCTGAATGTATTTTGGTGCGGAGTACTGCCGCTCGCCGAATCTGCGACATTGAGCCTGGTGGGCTCCCGCGTGGGCGTCTATGGACGCGTCAGGTTGTGGGGCTCGGTCGGCTTCGTTGCGGTGGTGATCGCCGGCGGCTATGGGCTCGATTACTTCGGCATCGGCGCGCTCGCCCCGATGGTGCTCATGCTGCTGGCGCTGATGGCAGCCAGCACTTTTTTCCTGCCGCGAGATCGCGAGCCGTCTCACCATGCAGACCATGCGTCCATCCTCAGCATCGTCGCACGGCCCGAGGTGATTGCGTTGATGGCCGGCTTTTTCCTCATGCAAGTTGCCCACGGACCCTATAACGCTTTCTATTCGATTCACCTGGTCGAGGCTGGCTATTCGAAAAAAGCGGTCGGATGGTTGTGGTCGCTGGGCGTGATCGCGGAAATCGGGCTCTTCGTGCTGCTACCAAGGCTAATGCGTGCCTATAGTCTGAACCAGATACTGCTGTTCAGTTTTGGCTGCGCCTTTGTGCGCCTGCTAATGATCGGCTGGGGAGTCGGGTCGCTGTGGATTTTGCTGGCGGCGCAGTTGTTGCACGCCATTACCTTTGGCGCCTTTCATTCCGCGGGCGTGGCGATGATGCATCAGATTTTCCGCGGCCGTAACCAGGCGCGCGGCCAGGCGATCTACACCAGCCTGGGGTACGGATTGGGAGGCACGCTGGGTACGCTGATGGCCGGCTATTCCTGGGAAACCCTGGGTTCCGAATGGACTTTCACTTTCGCCGCCACAGCCGCCCTGCTCGCTCTGATAGTGGTGGCCTGGAAGCCGATTTCCCTGCCGGTCCGACCCGGTTCTTAGCGTACGAGCCCTGCCGTCTGACCAGCGGCTTGTGTCATAATTTCCGTTCGCTTCGAGTCACCCAATGAATCCGCAAACTCTCTACGACAAGCTTTGGGCCAGCCATCTGGTGCGGCAAGAACCGGATGGCACCGCACTGATCTACATCGATCGCCACCTGGTGCATGAAGTCACCAGTCCGCAGGCTTTCGAAGGGCTGAAGCTTGCCGGACGCAGGCCCTGGCGCATCGATTCGGTGGTCGCCACGGCCGATCACAACACGCCGACCCAGCACTGGGAACAGGGCATCAAGGATCCGATCTCGCGCCTGCAGGTCGAGACCCTAGACGCGAACATCCGGGAATTCGGCGCCAAGGTCTATTTCCCATTCCTCGACAAGCGGCAGGGCATCGTGCACGTGATCGGGCCGGAGCAGGGCGCAACGCTGCCCGGCATGACCGTCGTCTGCGGCGATTCGCATACCAGCACCCATGGTGCATTCGGCTGTCTGGCACACGGCATCGGCACTTCCGAAGTCGAGCATGTGCTCGCCACGCAATGCCTGATGCAGAAGAAAATGAAGGGCATGCTCGTCGAAGTCGATGGCCCGTTGGGTCGCGGGGTTACCGCCAAGGACGTTGCGTTGGCGGTGATCGGCAGGATCGGCACGGCGGGCGGCACCGGCTATGCCGTCGAATTTGGCGGCAGCGCCGTCCGCGGGCTGTCGATGGAAGGACGCATGACCTTGTGCAACATGGCGATCGAGGCCGGTGCGCGGGCCGGCATGGTCGCCGTCGACAACACGACCATCGAATACCTGCGTGGACGCCCCTTCGCGCCCAAGGGGGATCTGTGGGACAAGGCGGTCGCGCACTGGCGGACGCTGACAAGCGACGAGCACGCGCGGTTCGATTTCGTCGTGCGGCTGGATGCGCGCGAAATCAAGCCGCAGGTCACGTGGGGCACATCACCGGAAATGGTGGTGCCGGTGGATGGCCGCGTGCCCGATCCGGACAAGGAGAAGGACGAGACCAAGCGCGAAGGCATGGAACGCGCGCTGACTTACATGGGACTCAAGCCGAATACGCAGATCACGGACATCCGCATCGACAAGGTATTCATCGGTTCCTGTACCAACTCGCGCATCGAAGACTTGCGGGCTGCCGCTCGTGTCGTGCGCGGCCGGCGGGTCGCTTCAAATGTACGGCTGGCGATGGTTGTGCCCGGCTCCGGCCTCGTGAAGGAGCAAGCCGAGAAGGAAGGACTCGACAAGATCTTCGTTGCAGCCGGCTTCGAGTGGCGTCAACCCGGCTGTTCGATGTGCCTGGCAATGAACGATGATCGCCTCGAACCGGGCGAACGTTGCGCTTCGACGTCGAACCGCAATTTCGAGGGACGTCAAGGCGCGGGCGGGCGTACCCACTTGGTCAGCCCGGCGATGGCGGCGGCAGCGGCGATTGCCGGCCGGTTCGTCGACGTGCGCTCGGATTTATAGGCAACGCCATGCAGAAATTCATCCGATTGGAAGGGTTGGTCGCGCCGCTGGATCGAGCCAACATCGATACCGACGCGATCATACCGAAGCAGTTCCTGAAGTCGATCAAGCGCTCCGGTTTCGGCGTCAATCTGTTCGACGCCTGGCGTTATCTCGATCACGGCGAGCCGGGAATGGACACGGCTAAACGCAAGCCCAATCCCGACTTCGTGCTGAACCAGCCGCGCTACAAGGGCGCGAGCATTCTGGTGGCGCGCAAGAATTTCGGTTGCGGCTCTTCGCGCGAACATGCACCCTGGGCCCTCGACGACTACGGTTTTCGCGCACTGATCGCGCCCAGTTACGCCGACATCTTCTACAACAACTGTTTCAAGAACGGTTTGTTGCCGATCGTGCTGCCGGAAACCCAGGTGGACAGGATATTCCATGATGTCGCGGCGTTTCCGGGCTTCCGGCTGGTCGTCGATCTCGGTGCCCAGACGGTCGCCTATCCCGACGGCGACCGGGTGTTCGGCTTCGAGGTGGACGCCTTTCGCAAGCATTGCCTGCTGAACGGGCTGGACGATATCGGACTCACGCTGCGCCATATGGAAGAAATAAGAACGTTCGAGGCCAAACGCCGCATCGAACAACCCTGGCTGTTCAGTTGACGAATTATTGTGAAAACACCGGCCGGGGCAGAAACAGATGCCCCGGTTGTTTTTTTTGAGAGAACAAAACATGAAAATCGCGGTATTACCCGGCGACGGGATCGGTCCGGAAATCGTCAGGCAGGCGGTGAAGGTGCTGAAGAGCCTGGCGCGCGACGGTTTGAACATCGAAATGGAAGAGGCGCCGATCGGCGGCGCCGGCTATGACGCCGCCCAGGACCCGCTGCCGCAGAGGACGCTGGCGCTGGCGAAGGCGTCGGATGCGGTGCTGCTGGGTGCGGTCGGCGGTCCCAGGTACGACACGCTGCCAAGGCCGATGCGTCCGGAGCAGGGGCTGCTGCGCATCCGCAAGGAACTCGGGCTGTTCGCCAATTTGCGCCCCGCACTGCTGTACGAGGAACTGGCCAACGCCTCATCACTAAAAACCGAGATCGTCGCTGGGCTCGACATCATGATCCTGCGCGAACTGACCGGCGACATCTATTTCGGGCAGCCGCGCGGCGCTCGCAAGACCGACAACGGCGAGCGCGAGGGTTTCGACACGATGAAGTACAGCGAATCGGAAATCCGCCGCATCGCCCGTGTGGGGTTCGACATCGCGCGCAAGCGCGGCCGCAAGCTCTGTTCGGTGGACAAGGCCAACGTGCTCGATACCAGCATTCTGTGGCGCGAAGTAGTGATCGAGGTCGCCAAGGATTACGCCGACGTCGAGCTGTCGCACATGTACGTGGACAACGCGGCCATGCAACTGGTGCGCGCGCCCAAGCAGTTCGACGTGATTCTGACGGGCAACATGTTCGGCGACATTCTTTCCGACGAAGCGTCGATGCTGACCGGTTCGATCGGGATGTTGCCGTCGGCGTCACTGAACGCAAACAACAAGGGTCTGTACGAGCCGATCCACGGCTCCGCGCCCGATATAGCCGGCCGCAACGTTGCCAATCCGCTGGCTACCATTCTGTCGACGGCGATGATGATGCGCTACACCTTTGGCGAAGAAGCGGCTGCAAGCCGGATCGAGTCCGCCGTGAAGCGCGTACTCAAGCAGGGCATGCGCACGGCCGACATTCACGAAGCGGGCACGAAAAAGGTCGGTACCGAAGAGATGGGTGAAGCGGTGTTAGCGGCGCTGCATGCTTGATCGGCAGCAATCGGCGAACGGTTTGAAGTGGCGGTGGGACGTTCTGTTCACTGTTCGCGCATTTTGGGGATTGAGATGAGACGAGTTGGCTTGGTAGGTTGGCGGGGCATGGTCGGGTCCGTGCTGATGCAGCGCATGCAACAGGAACGCGATTTCGACCATGTCGATCCGGTGTTCTTTACCACGTCGCAGGTTGGCGGCAAAGGTCCCGCGATCGGCAAGGACGTCTCCGCTCTGAAGGATGCACGCGACCTCAAGGAACTGAAGGCGATGGAGATCATCATCTCCTGCCAGGGCGGCGACTACACCAACGAAATTTTTCCCAGGTTGCGCGCGGAAGGGTGGAACGGCTATTGGATCGACGCGGCTTCTGCGCTACGCATGCAGAAGGACGCCGTGATCATCCTCGATCCGGTCAATCGCGATGTCATCGATGCCGCGCTCAAGCAGGGAGGAAAGAATTTCATAGGCGGCAATTGCACCGTGAGTCTCATGCTGATGGGCATGCATGGCCTGTTCAAGGATGGACTGGTGGAATGGGTCACCGCGATGACCTACCAGGCAGCCTCCGGTGCCGGCGCGCAGAACATGCGGGAGCTGTTGTCGCAAATGGGGCGTCTGCACGGCGCGGTGGAATCGCTGTTGGACGATCCGGTTTCCTCGATTCTGGAGATCGACCAAAAAGTGTCCGAGGCCCAGCGCAGCAACGCTTTTCCGACGGAGCATTTCGGCGTGCCCCTGGCCGGGAGTCTGATCCCGTGGATAGACAAGGATCTCGGCAATGGTCAGAGCAAAGAGGAATGGAAGGCCCAGGCGGAGGGCAACAAGATTCTGGGACGCGAGTCGAATCCTGTTCCGATCGACGGCGTTTGCGTTCGTATTGGCGCGATGCGCTGTCACAGCCAGGCACTGACGATAAAGCTCAATCGGAATCTTCCTATTGAAGAGATCGAAGGCGTACTGGCCGCTGCTAATCAGTGGGTAAAAGTGATTCCCAACCGGAACGAATCATCGATTGGGGAGTTGACGCCGGCCTCGGTCACCGGCACCCTCGCTGTACCGATAGGCCGCCTGCGCAAACTGCCGATGGGCGGCGAGTACCTGATGGCCTTCACAGTGGGGGATCAATTGCTGTGGGGCGCGGCCGAGCCGCTGCGGCGGATGTTGCGTATTCTCCTTGCGCGATAGGGGTGAGAACCAGTTTTTACGCTGCAAGACCTTAAAAAATCTGGAATTGCCGGGGAATGTAAGGCGAAAGATGAGCTTGCATCTCTAAATCCATGATGTTATTTTAATTACCTCAAACAAAAAACGATCAGGGTGAGCGCTTTGGGCATCACGTCTCTTCGCGCGTGGATAGTCGCCGCGTCGTTGCTTTCAATCTGCGCGGTATCGCATGCAGCAGGTCTCGGCAAGCTTAAAGTCACGTCGGCACTCGGCGAACCGCTCAAGGCGGAGGTCGAGCTAGTAGCCGAGAAGAATGAGATCGGTTCTCTGGTCGCACGCCTGGCCAGTCCGGATGCTTTCGAGCGTGCGGGGCTGGCCTATTCGAACCTGATGACCAGCGTCAAGCTCAGTATCGAAAAGCGTTCTGGCGGCGAGCCCTATTTGCGGCTGACGTCGACTCAACCGGTCACAGAGCCCTTCGTTGATCTGCTTATCGAACTGACTTGGTCCTCCGGCCGGATCAGCCGCGAATTCACTGTACTTCTTGATCCACCATTCGTCATCGCGGAACGCGAAAAGCAGAAGGCTGCGGCCGCCGAAGTGCGTGCTGCCCCGACTCCGGTACAGCCCAAGGCGGAACCGGTTCCCGAGCCGGCCGCAGAAACTTCGAAACCTGAAACAGCCAACGCCGAGGAGCCTGCGGCTCAAGCGCCGGCCGAACCTAAGCCGGCACCGGTACCAACGGCTCCGGTCGAAACTATCGGCGGGACCCAGCCGACCCTGCTTAACGAAGGAAGCGCATTGCCTAGTGGCGCAAAGTCCGCGCCCAGTGCCGACGCTTACGGCCCGGTCAAGGGCGGCGATACGCTTGGCAAGATTGCAAGTGCGACCAAGCCCGCGAATGTCAGTCTCGAACAGATGCTGGTACTGCTGGTCCAGAACAATCCCAACGCTTTCTCCGGCAAGAACATGAACCGGTTGAAGACCGGCAAGATTCTTCAGTTGCCGACGACCGACCAGTTCGCCGGCATTTCCGAAGCCGACGCTCGCAAGGAAGTGAAGGTCCAGGCGCGCGACTGGCGAGCTTACAGGGAACAATTGGCGGCGGCAGCAGGGCACGCGGTTCCCGCCGAGCAACCAGCCCAGCAGGCTGTTTCCGGCAAGGTAGGCGTCGCAGCCGAAGATAAGGCGGCATCCGCCAAGGAGCAGCCGAAGGAAGTCCTGAAGCTATCGAAGAATGAACCGGCCGCTGCCGCTGGAGCGACTGCCGCCGGGGTTGCGGGCGGTGACGCCAAGGCGGCTGCACGTGGTCGTGCATTGGAAGAAGAAGTCGTCGCTCGCGACAAGGCGATCAGGGAATCCAACGATCGCGTAGCCAAGCTGGAAAAACAGATCAGAGATCTGCAGGCACTGCTGGAAATGAAGAACAAGGGCATGGCAGATCTGCAAAAGCCTGCTGTCGCGCCGTCAGCGACAACACCTCAAGCGCCTGCTCAGAAACCTGCTCCTCCGCAGGCCGCGGTACCAACGACACCCGCCGCGGCGACGCCACCGGCGTCCGAAGTGAAGCCGGTGACACCCGCGGCGCCCGTGACTCCTCCGACTCCTGCGCCCAAGAGCGAGAGTGCTCCTGCGCCTTCGCAGCCGGCACCGGCGCAACCGAAGCCGGCTCCCGTCAAAACGACTCCTGTGCCCGCCCCTGAACCCAGCTTGATGGATCAGGTCCTGGCACAGCCGGCCTATCTCGGTGCGGCCATTGGCGTGTTGATCATCATCGGCGCCCTTGCGGTGCGCGCCGTCAAACGCCGGCGTGAATCGAAGTCCGACGCCGAAGAATCTGGCCCTGCGAGGGCTTTTGCCGAATCATCGGCGGCTGCAGCAGTCCGCGTCGATGGCAACGTCGGGGCAAGCGCCGAAGCGGCAACAAAAACTAGCGAGGAAGTCGACCCGGTAGCCGAAGCGGAGATTTTCCTTGCTTACGGTCGCGATGCGCAGGCCGAGGAGCTGCTCAAGGAAGCGCTGGAAAGCTCTCCAAAACGCCACGAAATCCGTCTTAAGCTGTTGCAGATTTACGCCAATCGCAAGGACGCCAAGTCGTTCGAGAAGGTTGCGCGCGATCTGCAGCAGGCCACCGGAGGCGCAGGCGAAATTTGGAATCAGGCGGTCGCCCTTGGCTATCAGGTCGATCCCGAGAATTCCCGTTATGCGGCAGGCAAATCTGCCGCGGGCGCAGCGGTCGTTGCAGGTGCCGCGGCAGCGGCAACCGCTGCTGCGGAGAACGTGGACTTCAACATCGGTTCCGCAGACTCGACAGCCACAACCACCGACATCGACCTGGGTGACGCCGGCAGCCAGTTCGACCGAACCCAGATCATCGATCCTGCTGTCGAGGCGGCGCACGATTCCACGGTCTCTTTCGCTGCGATGCCTGCGATGGACCTCAACGTCGATCTGCCTTCCTCGGGCGTATCGGGCGCAGAGCCGGAGGCCCCGCATACGGCCAGTGCTTCAGGACTTGATTTCGACATCGACCTGAACTCGCTTACGGCGCATTCGGGGGACGCTGCGGCCTCGCCGCCCGAACCTGCCGCAGGCGGAGGTCTTGATTTCGACATGAGCGGGCTGTCGCTGGATGCCCCAAGCGAGCCCAAGTTGAAAAGTGCCGCTGCACCACTGGAAATCGATTTGTCCGGAATCAGCCTGGATCTCGGCACGGAGACGGCACCGGCGATATCGCCGACCGGAAAGGACGACCACTGGTACGACGTGCAGACCAAGTTCGACCTGGCCAAGGCTTATCAGGAGATGGGGGACAAGGACGGCGCGCGCGAAATCCTCAAGGAAGTTCTGCAGGAAGGCGACGCCGAGCAGAAAACCGCGGCCCAGTCGGTGCTCTCCAGCCTGGATTCCTGATCGTCGGACCGGCGCAGTGGTTTGACGCCGCTGCCGCTTGCTGCACAATCCCTGCTTTACGGCAACGCGCAACGATCGGCTGCGATCCGGTCCCCCCCACGGAGCGTGTCTTGAGAATAGTCCTTGGCCTGGAATACGACGGCAGCGCCTTCTGTGGCTGGCAGACTCAGCCGCAGGCCTGCGGAGTACAGGATTCGCTTGATGGCGTCCTGTCCGAGGTTGCCGGCGACCGTATAGTCACAGTATGTGCCGGCCGCACCGATGCCGGCGTGCATGCTCTGGCGCAGGTGGTGCACTTTGATACAACCGCGCAACGTCCACTCAGCGCGTGGACCCGGGGCGCGAATGCGCTGCTGCCCGAAGCTGTATCGGTGAACTGGGCAAAGCAAGTCGGGGAAGATTTCCACGCCCGCTTCTCGGCAACGGGCCGGCGCTATGTCTACTGGCTGCTCAACCGGCCGCAGCGTCCGGGACTTATGCACAAACGTGTCGGGTGGTTCCATCAGACTCTCGATATCGATACCATGCGACGGGCCGCGCGCTGCATGATCGGCGAGCACGATTTCAGCGCGTTCCGCGCCGCCGAATGTCAGGCCAAGTCGCCGGTGAAAGTGCTGCGCGAGCTGCAGATAACCCGGCGCGGCGAAACGATCCGCTTCGAGTTCGCGGCAGATGCCTTCCTGCAGCATATGGTGCGCAACATCGTCGGCAGCCTGGTAACCATCGGCTGCGGCCGCCAATCTTCCGAGTGGATGGACGAATTGTTGCAAAGCCGGGACCGCACTCGTGCAGCTCCCACCTTTTCTCCTGCGGGGCTTTACCTCGCTGCGGTGGACTACGATGCGGTATGGGCGTTGCCGCCTCGCCCTGACGTCGAAGCTGTCGAGGATGCGATGCTCGCCGGCGCCTGATCGTCATTCCACAGAAAATCATGGCTACCGCCGTCAAAATCTGCGGAATCACCCGTGTGGAAGATGCGCTTGCCGCCGCGCATGCCGGCGCGCAGGCGATCGGGCTGATCTTCTACGCCGGCAGTCCGCGCTTGGTGTCGCATGACGTCGCGCGCCGGGTGGTCGACGCGTTGCCGGCGTTCGTTACCCCCGTGGCCTTGTTCGTCGATGCCAAGTCGATTGATGTTGAACGTGTTATCAGCGAAGTGAAGCCGCAACTGCTCCAGTTTCACGGTGACGAGACCCCGCAATTCTGCGAGCGCTTCGGTTTTCCCTATATCAAGGCAACCAAGGTGCGGCGAGGGGTGGATTTGTTACAATACGCGCGCCGTTACCGGACCGCGAAAGGTCTGCTGCTCGACGCATTCGTGGATGGCAGCCACGGCGGGACGGGATCCACTTTCGACTGGGAGTTGATCCCGGATCAACTTCCCCTGCCGCTGATTCTCGCTGGCGGCCTGCATCCAGACAATGTCGCCGATGCGATACTTCGCGTTCGCCCCTGGGCGGTCGACGTCAGCAGCGGTGTTGAAGCGGCAAAAGGCATAAAGGACGCGGCTAAGATAGCCGCCTTCATTCGAGGAGTGAGAAATGCAGATGTATGAGGCTTTGAAGGCCTACAACCTCCCCGACGCGCAAGGCCACTTCGGACCCTACGGTGGCGTGTTCGTCGCGGAGACGCTGATGCACGCTCTCGGCGAACTGCGCATGCAGTACGATCTGATGCGCAAGGATCCCGAGTTCGTCGCGGAGTTCGAATCCGAACTCAAGCACTACGTGGGCCGCCCCAGCCCGGTCTATCATGCCAGGCGGTTGTCGCAGCACTGTGGCGGCGCGCAGATCTGGCTCAAGCGTGAAGACCTCAACCACACCGGCGCGCACAAGATCAACAACACCATCGGCCAGGCGCTGCTCGCGAGACGCATGGGCAAGAAGCGCATCATCGCGGAAACCGGTGCCGGACAGCATGGCGTAGCCTCGGCCACCGTGGCCGCGCGCTTCGGCATGGAATGCGTCGTCTACATGGGCTCGGAAGACATCAAGCGCCAGTCGATGAATGTATTCCGCATGAAGCTGCTGGGCGCCACCGTGGTGCCGGTGGAGAGCGGTTCAAAGACGCTGAAGGACGCGCTCAACGAAGCCATGCGCGACTGGGTGACCAATGTCGAGAACACGTTCTATATCATCGGTACCGTTGCGGGTCCGCATCCCTATCCGATGATGGTGCGCGATTTCAACTCTGTCGTAGGTCGGGAACTGCGCACGCAGATGCCGGAGGCGATCGGGCGTCAGCCGGATGCCATCCTCGCCTGTGTCGGCGGCGGTTCGAACGCAATCGGTGCTTTCTATCCCTACATCGAAGACAAGGACGTGCGCCTGATCGGCGTGGAGGCCGGCGGACTCGGACTTGCCTCGGGCAAGCATGCTGCTACCTTGTGCGCGGGCAAGCCCGGCGTTCTGCACGGCAACCGCACGTATCTGATCCAGGATGAAAACGGACAGATCATCGAGACGCATTCGATCTCGGCGGGCCTGGATTATCCCGGCGTCGGTCCGGAGCACGCGTGGCTCAAGGATTCTGGCAGGGCGGAGTACGTTGCCATTACCGACGACGAAGCGCTCAATGCCTTCCATATGCTGACGCGCATGGAAGGCATCATGCCGGCGCTCGAATCGGCGCATGCGGTTGCTTATGCGATGAAGCTGGCATCCACCCTGTCCAGGGACAAAGTGTTGCTGGTCAATCTGTCCGGCCGCGGCGACAAGGACATGAATACCGTCGCCGAACATTCGGGAATGAAGTTATAGGAAGGAGGATCGAGGGACGAGTAGATTCAAATCTTTTCCCGTAATCCCCAGTCCCTCATCCCTAACCCCTCAAAATGTCGCGCATTCCAGAAACGTTCAAGAAACTGCAGGCGCAGAAAAAGAAAGCGCTGATTCCCTTCGTCACGGCCGGCGATCCCACACCGGCCATGACCGTGTCGATCATGCACGCGCTGGTCTTCGCTGGTGCCGATATCGTCGAGCTGGGTGTCCCGTTCTCCGATCCGATGGCCGACGGTCCGACGATCCAGCGTTCGAGCGAACGCGCCCTCAAGCACGGCGTGGGATTGAAGGACGTACTTGGATTCGTGCGCGAATTCCGCACCTCGAACTCGACGACGCCGGTGGTCCTGATGGGTTATGCAAATCCGATCGAGGCAATGGGTCACGAATCCTTCGCCGCGTCGGCGCACGAAGCCGGGGTCGACGGCGTGCTGGTCGTCGATTGTCCGCCGGAGGAGAGCAAGCAACTCGTAGAGTTGCTGAAGAAGCGTGGACTCGATTCGATCTTTTTGTTGTCACCGACGTCGGAAGAGGGTCGCATTGAGCAGGTCGGCCGGATGGCGAGCGGCTATATCTACTACGTATCGCTCAAGGGCGTGACCGGCGCGGCCAACATCGACCTGCAGGAAGTGGCCGCGAAACTGCCCCAGATCCGCTCCCATATCAGGCTGCCGATTGGCGTGGGCTTCGGCATTCGCGATGCGCAGACCGCCAGGGCGATCGCGTCGGTGTCGGATGCGGTGGTGATCGGCAGCCGGCTGGTGCAGGAGATCGAATCGTCCAGCCCCGACCGGGTGATCGGCAATCTGTCGACGCTGCTTGGCGGCATCCGCCGCGCCATGGACGAGGCCTGATGCCCCCCAATGAAGCCTTTTCAGGGCATGGCAGCCGGATTGAAATGTGCCGGCGACGGTGCGTTCGTCAGCCCATGAGGACACTTGAATGAGTTGGTTGCAGAAACTGCTTCCGCCGAAAATCAAGCGCACCGCGGGCGCCGTCAAGAAGGTGGTGCCCGAAGGCCTGTGGAGCAAGTGCGAAATCTGCGAAACGGTGCTCTATCGCGCCGACCTCGACAAGAACCTGAACGTCTGCCCGAAGTGCGGCCATCACAACCGGCTCACCGCACGCGAGCGCATCGACCTGACACTCGACCCGGAAGGCCAGTTCGAGATCGCTGCCGAAGTAGAGCCGATCGATTTCCTGAAGTTCGTCGACAGCAAACGTTACACCGAGCGCCTCGAGCAGGCCAATGCCGAGACCGGGGAAGACGACGCCCTGGTGGTGACGCAGGGTTCCATCAAGAATGTTCCGCTGGTCGTCGCCGCATTCGAGTTCCGCTTTCTCGGTGGTTCGATGGGCTCGGTGGTAGGCGAGCGCTTCGTGCGCGGCGTGCAGAGCTGCTGCGAACAGAATCTGCCTTTCGTGTGCTTCACGGCCAGCGGTGGGGCGCGCATGCAGGAAGGACTGATGTCGCTGATGCAGATGTCGAAGACAACTGCAGCACTGACGCAGCTGGCCCGCGCGCGACTGCCTTTCATCTCGGTGCTGACCGATCCGACCATGGGTGGTGTCTCGGCGAGTTTCGCGTTTCTCGGCGATGTGGTGATCGCGGAGCCCAACGCGCTGATCGGCTTTGCCGGGCCGCGGGTGATCGAGCAGACGGTGCGACAGACGCTGCCGGAAGGATTTCAGAGAGCCGAATTCCTGCTCGAGCACGGCGCCATCGATATGATCGTCGACCGCCGGCAGATGCGCGACAAGCTTGTCAGCCTGATCACGCTGCTGATGCGCGCACCCGCCGCCTGAGTTTTCTCCAGGAATCCATTGTCCGTTGATCGCGTCATCGCGCCGCAGTCGCTTGCAGACTGGCTAGCCTATCTCGAACGCATCCATCCCTCGGTCATCGACATGGGGCTGGAACGCGTGTCCGCGGTGCGCGACCGGCTCGGCCTCGCGCCTGATTTCCCGATCATCACCGTAGGCGGAACCAATGGCAAAGGCTCGGTGTGCGCGATGCTCGAGGCCATTCTGTCCAGCGCCGGCTATCGCGTCGGCCTGTATGCTTCTCCCCATTTGTTGCGCTACAACGAGCGTGTGCGGGTTGCGCGGCGCGAAGTCGACGATACCACGCTTGTCCAGGCATTCAGCCGCGTCGAAAGTGTGCGCGCGCCGGATTCGCTGACGTATTTTGAATTCGGCACGCTGGCTGCAATGGATATCTTCATCCGCGACAATGTGGACGTTGCCGTGCTGGAAGTCGGACTGGGTGGGCGGCTCGATGCGGTTAACGTATTCGATGCGAACTGCACGGTCGTGACCACTGTGGATTTCGACCACATGGACTATCTCGGGCCGGACAGGGAAAGCATCGCCCGCGAAAAAGCCGGCATCTTCCGCGCAAGTGTGCCTGCGGTTTGCGGCGACGAGGAGCCTCCGACGACACTGGCCGGTCATGCCGCCAACATCGGCGCACCACTGGTTCTGATCGGACGCGACTACGGTTACAATGCCGGCCGCGGCGACTGGCGATACTGGAGCCTGCAGGGAAAACGTTCCGCATTGCCGTATCCCGCACTGCGCGGAGCCTATCAGCTCGCCAATGCGGCTACCGCGCTGGCCGCGCTTGAACAGCTTAAGGACATGCTGCCGGTGGACATGGGCTCGATCCGGCGCGGACTGGTCGAGGTCGATCTGCCCGGACGTTTTCAGGTTATGCCCGGCAGGCCGATGGTGATCCTGGACGTCGGCCACAATCCCCATGCCGCACGCGGTCTTGCCGACAGCCTGCGTGCGTTGCCCGCGGGCGGACGCATGATTGCGGTGTTCGCGATGCTGAAAGACAAGGATATCGCAGGTGTCGCGCAGCCTCTGAAAGACCAGGTCGACGAGTGGCTGGTGGCCGCGTTGCCGGGGTCGCGCGGCGCGGACGCCCAGCGGATCGAGCAGGCGCTGGCTTCGATCGGAGTCAGCGCGCCGATCAGCCGTTTCGAATCTGCGGCCGACGCCTATCAATGTGCGATCAGGTCGGCCGGACAAAATGATAAAATTTTGGTGTTCGGTTCCTTTTTCACGGTGGGAGCGGTAGTGCAGGCTCGCGGATGAGCCTGCTGCCGACCCGCGGAATTCATGGCGAAAGCAATTAGCGACGAAGAGCTTCAGCTCAAGAAACGTGCACGCCGGCGGTTGGTAGGGGCAGTCGCCCTGGTCCTTCTGATCGTCGTGTTCTTACCGATGGTCCTCGATAGCGAGCCCAAACCGCTGAACCAGGATATCGCGATTACCATCCCGCCGATTCCCAAGTCGGAATCGAACCAGCAGAAGCCCGCTCCCGTTGTCTCTTCGACGCCTGCTCCACCTGCACCACCACGCGTGGCGGGCATGCCCGCGCCTGCACCCGCAGTTCAGCCCGACCCGGCACCCGACCTGCCCAAGAGTGAGCCGGTCAGGCCAGAAGCCAAGCCGGTGCCAAAGCCCGTAGAGAAACATGAGATCAAGCCTGTGCCGGCCAGCCACGCCGCCGGCGAGGAAAGCTTCGTTGTCCAGCTCGGCGCGTTTTCCAATGCCGCCAACGCCAAGGCATTGCAGAAGAAATTGCAGGATAACAAGTTCAAGGCCTATACCGAACTCGTCAAAAACGCGGGTGGAGATCGCACGCGTGTGCGGGTGGGCCCCTACCCGACACGCGACGCCGCGGAGAAGGCACGTGATCGCCTGAAGTCGATGAAACTCATCATCGGCGAAGCGGCCGTCGTCCGACGGGACTGACGCTCCGGTAGCCGGCCGATGCTCAGCATTTGCTTGAAATTCCGGCTGTCGATCCCAATCTGTGAAATCCAAACGGGAACGCACCGCTGCCGATGACGGTATTCGACCTCATCGCGGTTCTGGTCGTTGCAATCTCGGTGGGGTTCAGCATCCGGCGCGGTCTGGTGCGCGAAGTGCTGGCGCTGCTGTCCTGGGTCGTGGCGTTCTGCCTGGCCAGATTGTTTGCGGCGGTGGTTGCCGGCTGGTTGCCCTCCTCGTGGAGCCATCAGGGATTGCGGTTTGCAATCGGCTTTATCGCCGTCATGCTGGTGAGCGTGCTGGCATTGAGTCTGGTGTCCATGATGATCGTTCATCTGGTCAAGGTCGCGGGCCTGACCACGTCCGACCGGATGCTGGGTGCAGTGTTCGGTCTGCTGCGCGGCCTGTTGATCATCGTGACCATGGTGTTGCTCGGTGGCATGACCTCCGAGCCGCGCGAGCCTTACTGGCGACATGCGCTGTTTTCCAGGCCGCTGGAGAAAATGGCTTCATGGGTAAAACCATGGCTGCCCGAGGACATCGCCCGACGGGTCAGCTTCGAATGACTTATACTTTTGCCTGCAAATTGCCGGCTGCCGGGCCGGTGTAACTGGGCGTGGAGATCTGAGCCATGTGTGGAATCCTCGGCGTTGTAGCAAAGACACCGGTCAACCAGTTGCTCTATGACGGGCTGCTGGTCTTGCAGCACAGGGGCCAGGACGCGGCGGGTATCGTCACCGCAGACGGCAGCAAATTCCAGATGCACAAGGGCGGCGGTCTGGTGCGCGACGTCTTCCGCACCCGCGACATGCGTCATCTTGTCGGCAACATGGGCATCGCTCACTGCCGCTATCCGACGGCCGGTTCTGCATCCTCCTTCGCCGAAGCCCAGCCGCTCTATGTCAATTCTCCGTTCGGCATCGTGCTGGGTCACAACGGCAATCTCACCAACGCAGAGCAGTTGAAGCGCGACCTTTTCCTTCAGGATCAGCGCCACGTCAATACCAACTCCGATTCCGAAGTGCTGCTGAATGTGCTGGCGCACGAATTGCAGGAGGCTGCCACCGGGTATCAGCTCGACCCTCCGGCAATCTTCCGGGCGGTTGCCGGTGTACATCGCCGCTGTCGCGGTGCCTACGCCGTGGTGGCCATGATTGCCGGATACGGACTGCTGGCTTTCCGCGATCCCCACGGTATACGGCCGCTGGTGGTGGGAGAGATGAAAACCGAAAAGGGCGCCGAGTATCTGGTGGCTTCCGAAAGCGTCGCGCTCGATACGCTTGGTTTTGAGTTGGTGCGCGATGTAGAACCTGGCGAAGCGATCTTTGTCGATCAGGACAGCAACTTCTACAGCCGCCAGTGCGCGGCCAATCCACAGCACCATCCGTGCATTTTCGAGTTCGTCTATCTGGCGCGCCCCGATTCGGTCATCGATGGGATTTCGGTATACGAGACGCGCATGCGCATGGGCAGAAGTCTGGCGGACAAGATCAGGCGCGATCATCGCGACCTCGAGATCGACGTCGTGATTCCGATTCCCGATTCCAGCCGCCCCTCGGCGATGGAACTGGCGGAAAAGCTCGGACTGCCTTATCGCGAGGGCTTCATCAAGAATCGCTACATCGGGCGCACTTTCATCATGCCTGGCCATGAGGTGCGCAGGAAATCGGTAAGACAGAAGCTCAATGCGATCGCCATGGAATTCAAGGGCAGGAACGTCCTGCTGGTGGACGACTCGATCGTCCGCGGGACGACCAGCCGTGAAATCGTGCAGATGGCGCGCGATGCCGGCGCACGCAAGGTTTACTTTGCCTCGGCTGCTCCGCCGGTACGCTTTCCCAACGTGTACGGCATCGACATGCCGACCTCGCGCGAACTGATTGCCACCGGACGCAGCGACGACGAGATCGCACGCGAGATCGGCGCCGACAAATTGATCTACCAGGATCTGGATGCGCTGGTCGATGACGTAAGTTCGGTGAATCCGGAGATTTCGCAATTCGAGACATCGTGTTTCAACGGCGTCTATGTCACCGGCGACATTACCGCAGAGTACCTGGCCGGTGTCGAGGCGCAGCGCAACGACGACGAACTGTCCAGGGGCGAAGCCAATATCACCCAACTGGACCTGAATCTGGCGACTGCCGAATAGCTCCCCTGTATGACCGGTGCCCGCAATTGACAGCCTCGGGTGCTCGGAGTAGCGTGTGGTCTTCGCGCCGATTTGACGACAGCTTGCGGGCGCGTAACAAATACTGCTAAAGCGCGCGTCGAATTCCGGACCCGCTTGGCGAAAGCTCAAGCGGGTTTTTTATTTTTCATGACGAAACCAACGGCATACGGGGATGTGGCGATGAGGTGGGACGAACTGGAACTCGAGACGCTGGCAGTGCGCGCGGGCATCCATCGCAGCCAGTTCAACGAACATTCGGAGGCGCTGTACCTGACGTCGAGCTTCGTGTTCAAGAATGCGGCCGAGGCGGCAGCGCGTTTTTCGGGCGAAGACTCCGGCATGGTGTATTCGCGTTACACCAATCCCACGGTCGCTGCCTTGCAGGAGCGCCTGGCCGCGCTGGAAGGCGCGGAGTGCTGTATCGCCACCGCTTCCGGGATGTCGGCGATCCTGGCCTGCGTAATGGGGTTGATGAAGGGCGGCGAACATATCGTCGCCTCGCAAAGCATCTTCGGCGCGACCGTGCAATTGTTCAACAACATCCTGAAGCGCTTCGGCGTCGAAACCACGTTCGTCTCCGCAACCGACGTCAAGGCCTGGGAGCGGGCGATCAAACCGAACACGCGGATGTTGTTCCTGGAAACGCCTTCCAATCCGCTCACCGAAATCTCCGATGTCGCCGCGCTCGCGAAAGAGGCCCATGCTCACGGCGCGTTGCTGGTTGTCGACAATTGCTTCTGTACACCGGTCCTGCAACGGCCGCTCGATCTGGGTGCCGACATCGTCATTCATTCGGCGACCAAATATCTCGATGGGCAGGGCAGAGTGCTGGGTGGAGCAGTGCTCGGTCGCCGTGCCGTCATCTTCGAAGGCCTGAACGGCTTCCTGCGCAGCGGCGGTCCCGCGTTGTCGCCGTTCAACGCGTGGGTGATCCTGAAGGGACTGGAAACGCTGGGATTGCGCATGCGAGCCCACTCGCAAACGGCGCTCGAACTGGCGCGCTGGCTCGAGGAGCATCCCAAAGTGGAGCGCGTCTACTATCCCGGCCTGCCGTCGCATCCTCAGCATGAACTGGCAAAGAGCCAGCAGAAGACCGGCGGCGGCATCGTGTCTTTCGACGTGAAGGGCGGCCGCGATGAGGCATGGAAAGTGGTCGATGCGACACAATTGATTTCCATCACGGCGAATCTGGGCGATGCCAAGACCACGATCACGCATCCGGCCAGTACCACGCACGGACGCCTGTCGCCCGAAGTGCGTAAAGCGGCTGGACTCGGAGAGGGTTTGCTGCGCGTAGCCGCCGGCCTGGAGGCGGCGACCGACATCAAGGCCGATCTCGCGCGCGGACTGTCGAAGCTCTGACCAGTCCGGCCTCTTGTTCGATCCGGCGAGTCACCCCAGCGACTGAGCCCGACAGCCGCTGGCGTCACACAATAGATAGGAGCCGTGGTCGTACCAGTCGGCCAGCACCCAGCGTTCGCAGTCGCGGCCATCAACCTTGTGCTCATGGCGTGCCGGCCGGTGTGTGTGACCATGAATCAACCGCGCGTAGGGATGAGCACGGAATGCGTCCTCCACGGTTGCTGGCGCCACATCCATGATGGTCATGTCCTTGACCTGCTTCGCCTGCTCGCTCCTGCCCCGTACTTCCCGGGCCATGCGTACGCGTTCATCGAGGGGTTTGCCCAGGAAAGCCTGCTGCCAGGCGGGATTGCGCACCATCGCACGGAACTTCTGATATTCGTGATCGTCGCTGCACAGCGTGTCACCGTGCATCAGCAGTGTCGGCCTGCCGTATAAATCCACCCGTGTCGGATCCGGCAGCAATTGCATGCCGCTCGTTTGCGCAAAGCGCGCGCCGATCAGAAAATCGCGATTGCCGTGCATGAAGTAGACGCGCACGCCGTGATCAGCCAGTGCGCGGAATGCCCGGGCGATCTGCATCGCATACGGTTGATCGAGGCCTTCGTCGCCGATCCAGTATTCGAACAGATCGCCGAGCACGTAGAGTGATTCGGCTTCCGGCGCGGTTTCGCGCAGAAAGCGCAGCAGCGTGTCTGTTGCCGCGGGGGTATCCGGCGACAGATGCAGATCCGAAATGAAGAGCGTATGAGGCATCAGGACAGCTGGGAAACGGGGGTCGGAAAGGCCGGCTTTATCCAGCCACCGGACCGATGTCCGTAATTAAACGATTTCCGCCTTCTTGATGACGACATCTTCGGCCGGCACGTCCTGGTGGAAGCCGCGGTTGCCGGTTGGGACAGCCTTGATCTTGTCCACCACGTCACGCCCTTCCACGACCTTTCCGAAAACACAGTAACCGTAGCCGTCGGCGCTGGCGGCGCGGAAATTCAGGAAGTTGTTGTTCACTACATTGAAGAAGAATTGCGCGGTTGCCGAGTGCGGATCCGACGTGCGTGCCATGGCGACGGTGTAAGCATCGTTTTTCAGGCTGTTTGCCGCTTCGTTCTCGATCTGCGCGCGCGTCGATTTCTGCTTCATGCCCGGTTCGAATCCGCCACCCTGGACCATGAATCCGTTGATCACGCGATGGAAGACAGTGTTGTCGTAGAAGCCATCACGCACGTACTGCAGAAAGTTCTCCGCGGTCACCGGCGCTTTTCCGGTATCGAGTTCGATGACGATGTCGCCCATCGAGGTCTGCAATTTGACTTTGCTCACTTTGCCTCCACCAGTTTCACGTCTTCGATCACCACCTGTTGCTGCGGTACGTCTTGCGGGAACGGGCCGCCCGCCCCGGTGGGCAGCTGCGCGATTCTTTCGACCACGTCCATGCCCTTGACCACCTTGCCGAACACGGTATAGCCGTAGCCGCGCACGGTCGGCGCGGTGTAATTCAGGAACCCATTGTCAGCCACGTTGATGAAAAATTGCGCCGTTGCGGAATTCGGATTCTGCGTGCGCGCCATCGCGATGGTGCCGATGCCGTTCTTCAAGCCGTTGTTCGATTCGATGCCGACCGGACCGCGCGTGGCCTTTTGCTCCATGGCTTTGTTGAAACCACCGCCCTGAACCATGAATCCGGGAATGACGCGGTGGAAGATGGAGTCCTTGTAGAAACCACTCTTCACGTACTGCAGGAAGTTCTCCACCGTCTTCGGCGCCTGCTCGGGGTAGAGTTCGACCGTAATGGCGCCGAGGCTGGTCTTGATCTCCACTTGCGGATTGGCGGCGAAAGCGCCGGTGCTCAACAGCAGGGCGAAAGCGAGCCCCCAAAACTTTTTCATTGCGTATCCTTCGACGCGGGTTTGAATTTGCTCGGCCCTCGAACCTGCCTTTATGCTGCCCCTTCGAACACGATGCGCCATTTGTTGTTTTCCCTGATCCAGTACTGGCGCTTCGTCATGCGATTGGAGAGATTGCTGCTGGCGTAGTCCTGTTCGAACGTCGCCACAGCCATTTCCTCCCTGCCGGGGTAGAGCAGAAGCGACATGTCGGAGACGCTGACCTTGATCCAGGTCTTTCCGGCATTGACCTGGTGCTTCTGCGCCGACCACTGCGCCAGGTTCAGGCCGTTCGACGTGAATTTCCGCGCATAGTGCCGCAGGTACGCATCGGTGTTGCGGCTTTCCCAGTCGTGCCGCCAGTTCTCGATTGAGGAAGCCAGGTCGGCACGCAGGGATTCGACTTCCTCGGGCTTTGCCCAATCTATCGAATCGGCAATGACGATCGGCGTCGAGCCGATCTGCAATTTTGCGGCCAGCGTCTCCAGGTCCTGATTGGTCAGCACGATGCAGCCGTCGCTGGCGCGCGGCGGCCTGCTATAGGTGTCGCGAGGCGTGCCGTGCAGCCAGATGCCGTGGCCATCGCGGCCGCGCATCTGATCCCATTCGTTCGGATAGCTGATCGGATAGGCGCCGCTACCATAAAAATCCGTGAGCTTGTCTTTCGGCAGCCGGCTGACCACGTGATAGACGCCAACCGGCGTTTTCTTGTCGCCCTCGCGCAGCTTCTCCAGGCCGTTCTTGCCGATGGTGACGTAGTAGTCGGCGACATAGCGAGGAGTCCTGCCCGTATTCTCGAATACGAACAATGTCGACTTGGTCGAGTCGAGCACCAGGGCGAGCTTTTCTTTTTCCGGCAGTTGCAACAAATAGCGCGGTGCCAGTTCGGGCGGGGGTTCGATCTGCGAACGGACCAGGCGCACCCTGGCTTCGTCGCGTAGTCCCGCAACTTGTTCGGCGGATCCACCAGAAGCGTTGCCGATGGAATTGATCGGCCGCGCACGCGCGAGCAGCAGGTCGCCTTTGACCAGTTGGGCCAGCCGGAAATTCGGATTGGCGACGAGCAGGCTGTCGATGTGATCGAGTGCGGAGGAAAACTTACTGTCGCGAATATCGAGCAGCGCGCGAACCAGCATGGCCTCGGGCGCGGAAATCTGGCGTGAAACCGGCGCCGGCGTGATGCTCATCGCCCAGGCGTAGGATGCGCCGGCAGCGACGATGACCACCAGTGCCTGAGCCAGCGTCTGGCGGGAGCCTGCCTGATAGCAGCGCGTCGGGCAGCCCACTAGTTCATTCTCTCCTGGACGATTTGCCAGCGGTCGTTGATTTTCACCAACGTCAGTATCTTGGCTCCGGATGTGTTCAAGGTGTCGGACTTGTACCCTTGGCGGAACTTCACGACCGCACGGCCGTTGGCGTCGAACGAAACCTTGGGCGACCCGACAGTCACTTCGATCAACTTTGGTTTGACGATGCGATCACGCCGGGTTGCCTCCCAATTGGCGCGCGCGTCGCCGCCCGGCACCTGGAAGGCCGGTGCGTAATACGCCAGATAGGCATCGGCATTCTTGCTCGACCATGCCTTGGCCCAGCCGTTGACGGCAGCCAGCACGGCATCCGCATCCGCCTTCGCGGATTGCGCTGCGGGCTTGGCGGTGGCCGTTGCCGGTTTCTCGATGGCGGCGGGTGTTGTAGCGGCGGCAACAGTGGGTTCGGCCGTCTCCGGCGATCCCCTGCCCGGTACCACGCTGCCGGAGAACAGATCCTTGATCATCGCTAGCTTGGTCTGCGCGGCGGCGTTGCTGCGATCCAGTTGCAGCGCCTTGTCGTAGGCCTCGCTCGCCATCTTGGCGTAGACGTCGCCCAGGTTCTCGTGCGCGATCGCGTAACTCGGATGCGTGCGGATCGCCATTTCCAGCGATTTGCGCGCTTTGTCGTACTGACCTTGCGAGGCGTACAGCACGGCCAGATTGTTATAGGGTTCCGGCAGTTCCGGATAATCCTCGGTCAGTGTGGTAAATACCTTGATCGCGTCGGCCGGCTTGTTCTGCTCGGTCAGGATCAGGCCCTTGAGGAAGCGCGCCCGGGCATCGCGTGGATTGGCGGTGATGACCGTTTCGATCTTCTCCAGCGCCCCGGCGTAGTTGCCCTGTTTGAACAGTTTGCTGGCATCTTCGTAGCTGTTGGCGGCAAATCCGGCCTGCATCTGCAACACCAGTAGCAGAGCAGCGCGCAGCGCCAGGAGGGGGATTCGGCTCATGTGTTAAACTTCACCTCAATAAAAAACGGTAGGTTATTGTAATTAATGGCAGATTCTACCAGCAGCGCGCTTCTGTCCACAATCTGAAAAATAACTCCCCTTGGGCGCTTACGCTTACGTCCCCAAGCGTGCCCTCAAGCCGCTCCGATGTTGAAGATATATAACTCGCTGACCCGTGCCAAAGAAACTTTCGTTCCGATCCTGCCGGGCAAGGTCGGCATGTACGTATGCGGCATGACGGTGTACGACTATTGTCATCTCGGCCATGCGCGCTTCATGGTGGTGTTCGACGTGGCAAAGCGCTGGCTCTCCGCGACGGGTTTCGATGTGACCTATGTTCGCAACATCACCGACATCGACGACAAGATCATCAGGCGCGCGGCGGAAAACAAAGAGCCGATCGATGCGCTGACCGGGCGTTTCATCCGCGCGATGGACGAAGATGCCGCAGCCCTCGGCGTGCTGAAACCGGATCTCGAGCCGCGTGCCACTGATAACGTCCCGCAGATGCTCGACTTGATCGATCAATTGATAAAGAAGGGCATCGCCTATCAGGCGAAAAACGGCGATGTTTACTACGCCGTGCGCGAATTTCACGGCTACGGGAAGCTGTCCGGCAAATCGCTCGACGAATTGCAGGCGGGCGAACGCGTCGAAGTGGACGTGAACAAGCGCGACCCGCTGGACTTCGTGCTGTGGAAATCGGCCAAGCCGGGCGAGCCTTCGTGGGAGTCGCCGTGGGGCAAGGGCCGGCCGGGCTGGCACATCGAGTGCTCGGCCATGAGCGAGCGCTGTCTCGGCGAACATTTCGACATTCACGGCGGCGGACAGGACCTGCAGTTCCCGCATCACGAAAACGAGATCGCGCAATCCGAGGGCGCGCACGATCACGCGTTCGTGAACTACTGGATGCACAACGGCTTCGTGCGCGTGGACAACGAGAAAATGTCCAAATCGCTGGGCAATTTCTTCACCGTGCGCGAAGTGCTGGCCCGATACGATGCGGAAGTGGTGCGCTTCTTCATCGTGCGCGGACACTATCGCAGCGAGATCAACTACTCGGACCAGCATCTGGACGATGCCAAAGGCGCGTTGACGCGTTTGTATACGGCACTCAAGGCGGTTTCGGCCAAGGCCGCGCCCATTGACTGGGATTTGCCGCTGGCGCGGCGCTTCCGCGATGCGATGGACGACGATTTCAACACGCCGGAAGCGGTCGCGGTGATGTTCGATCTTGTCAACGAAGTAAACCGCTCAAAATCTGCCCAAGCGGCGGTCCTGCTCAAATCGCTCGGCAATATCCTGGGGATACTTCAGCGCGATCCCGTGGATTTTTTGCAGGGCCGCAGAGATGCAACGGTCAGGGTTACAGGCGTTGAGGCCAGGACCAGCGTCGGTAATGTGACCGTCTCGACAGCTTCCGGCCTGTCCGATGAACAGATAAAAAAGTTGATCGAACAGCGCAACGTCGCCCGCAGGGCAAAGAATTTCGCCGAGTCGGACCGCATTCGCGACGAGTTGCTCGCGGCCGGCATCGTCCTTGAAGACGGCCCCTCTGGCACCACCACCTGGCGACGACGCTAGATCGGGAATGAACCCCGTACCGGCCCTGGTACGGCGATTGCTTCAATAAATCGTAGCATCGGCTTTGCCCCGGGCGATCGTTAGGATCATGCGAAGGTAAAGCGAACTGCCTGTTTGCGATCGAACAGGTTGCGTGCAAAAGAACAACAACGCGATGCAGTCGGGGGGATATCTGTCCATGAATAAGGGAAGGTATCCGAAATGCGCAAACGTTTTCCGGTTGTCGTGTTGTTGTCGTTCCTGTCTCTTCCGGCTGTCGCAGTCGACTATGCCGCCTACGGCAAAGTAGCCGCCAGCGTTGTCAGGGTCGTCGCGAGAATTCCAAACACCAATAGCACATCATTCGGCTCCGGAGTCGTTTTGCCGGACGGCCGCGTTGTTACCAACTGCCATGTCATTCCCGGCGCTGGCAAGGTGGTCGTCATGGAAGGAGCGGTCGGCACCGAAGTCGAGCGCGGACCCAGCGACCTCGCCGCAGATCTGTGCGTATTGCACCCGATCGCGCTGACCACGCCTCCCGCGCAAACCGCCACAGCGCATACGCTGGAAGTCGGGGACGAAGTCGTGGCAATCGGCTTCGGCGGCGGAGGCGGCCGCAGCATCTCGTCCGGTCGCGTAACTGCGCTATACCCGTATCGCAACGGCCAGGTCATCCAGACTACCGCGGCATTCCGCCAGGGTGCGTCCGGCGGCGGCCTGTTCGATCGTCGCGGCAATCTGGTCGGCATTACCACTTTCTTTCGGCGCAGCGGAGCCGAGTCGGCTTTCTTTGCGATCCCGGTCGAATGGATCGATGCCTTGACGTCGTCTGATGTCGAATCTGAATCCCGCTCGAATCCGTTCTGGATGCGGCCGCAAGGCGACCAGCCGCTGTTTCTGCAGGTTGCTAGTTACGAGGCGGACGGCAAATGGGCGGAGATGGAAGCGGCGGCGCGATTGTGGACGCAGGAGGAGCCGGGGCAGATGCAGTCCTGGGAGGCGCTCAGCCGCGCACTGATGGCGCTGGGCGGCGTGATGGAAGGCGGTACCGCCCGGCTACGGGCGAAGCAGGCTTCCGAGTCCGCGCGTACTTCGATTCGGTAGACGGATACAAAAAGGGCCGCCAGGCGGCCCTTTTTGTTCTCTAAGTTTTTCCAGCTTAGGGCTCGAAGAATTCGCGCACCTTGTCCATCCAACTCTTGGCGCGGGGATTGTGGCGACCGCCGTCGCGTTCGTTGATTTCCTCGAGTTCCTGCAGCATTTCCTTTTGCCGCGCAGTGAGGTTCACCGGCGTTTCCACGACGACGTGGCAGAGCAGGTCGCCATAGGATTGGCTGCGCACGCCCTTGATGCCTTTGCCGCGCAGCCTGAACACTTTCCCCGACTGCGTTTCCGCGGGTATCTTGATCTTGGCGTAACCGTCCAGCGTCGGGATCTCGATCTCGCCGCCAAGCGCCGCCCTGGAGAAGCTGACCGGCATTTCGCAGTGTAGATCATTGCCCTCGCGCGTGAAAACGTCGTGCGGACGGATATGCATCACGACATACAGATCGCCCGGCGGGCCGCCGTTGACACCCGCCTCACCCTCGCCAGTCAGACGGATGCGATCGCCTTCGTCGACGCCGGGCGGAATTTTCACCGACAGCGTTTTCTGCTTCTTCAGACGTCCCGCACCGCTGCAGGTCGCACAGGGGTTCTGTACCACCTTGCCATTGCCGTGGCATTTCGGGCAGGTCTGCTGAATCGAGAAAAATCCCTGGGTCATGCGCACCTGGCCCTGGCCGTTGCAGGTCGGGCAGGTGATCGGCTGGCTGCCGGGTTTTGCACCGGAACCTTTGCAGGTCTCGCACTCCTCCATCGTCGGAATGCGGATGCGCGTTTCGGTCCCGCGCGCCGCTTCTTCCAGCGCGATTTCGAGGTTGTAGCGCAGGTCTGCGCCCCGGTAGACGTTCGAGCGGCCGCGCCCTGCGCCGAAAATGTCACCGAAGATATCGCCGAAGGCGTCGGCAAAGCCGCCGAAACCGGCGCCGGCTGCGCCGGCCCCCATACCGGAGTGCGGGTCCACACCGGCATGGCCGTATTGATCATAGGCGGTGCGTTTGCCGGAGTCGCAGAGCACTTCGTAGGCTTGTTTCGCCTCCTTGAACAGCTCTTCCGCCTTCGGATTGTCCGGATTGCGGTCCGGATGATGTTTCATCGCCAGCTTGCGATAAGCCTTTTTGAGGTCCTCGTCGGAAGCATCGCGATTGACGCCGAGCACTTCGTAATAGTCGCGTTTCGCCATTTAACTCTTTCGCTGCAAGGTCGTTGCCCTGCTTTCCCAAACAACACAAGGGGTGAGCCGGATTTCCGCCTCACCCCTCACGTTAAGCGCCTGACCCGCGTCAGGCCGATTTCTTCTTGTCCTTCACTTCCTCGAACTCGGCATCCACGACGTTGCCTTCGTCGGCATTGCCGCTGGCGGCTTCGGACTTCTGCGAAGTGCCGCCTTCGGGCTGCTGCTGCGCATACATCTTCTCGGCGAGCTTGTGCGACGCTTCCGTCAGAGACCGGGTCTTTGCTTCGATCGCACCCTTGTCGGAGCCCTTGATGGCTTCCTCCGCATCCTTGATTGCACTTTCGATTCCGGCCTTCTCGTCCGCGTCGATCTTGTCGCCATGCTCGGTGAGCGATTTCTTCACCGCGTGGATCAGCGCATCGGCCTGGTTGCGCGCGTCAACCAGCTCACGGGCTTTGCGGTCCTCGTCCGCGTGCTCTTCGGCATCCTGGACCATACGCTTGATCTCGTCCTCCTTGAGGCCCGAGTTCGCCTGGATCTTGATCTTGTTTTCCTTGCCCGTGGCCTTGTCCTTGGCCGAAACATGCAGGATGCCGTTGGCGTCGATGTCGAACGTGACCTCGATTTGCGGCAGTCCGCGCGGTGACGGCGGAATGTCGGACAGATTGAACTGACCCAGGCTCTTGTTGCCGGCGGCCATCTCGCGCTCGCCCTGCAGCACGTGGATTGTCACCGCGGTCTGATTGTCGTCGGCGGTCGAGAACACCTGCTGCGCCTTGGTTGGGATCGTCGTGTTTTTCTGGATGAGCTTGGTCATCACGCTGCCGAGCGTCTCGATGCCGAGCGACAATGGCGTCACGTCCAGCAGCAGAACGTCCTTGACTTCGCCTTGCAGCACGCCGGCTTGGATTGCAGCGCCGATCGCGACCGCCTCGTCAGGATTGACGTCTTTACGCGGCTCCTTGCCGAAGATCTCCTTGACCTTGTCCTGCACCTTGGGCATGCGGGTCATGCCGCCGACCAGGATCACGTCGGCAATGTCATCGAGCTTCACGCCGGCATCCTTGATGGCTATGCGGCAGGGCTCGACAGTCTTCTGGATCAATTCCTCGACCAGGCTTTCAAACTTGGCGCGGGTGATCTTGATCGCCAGATGCTTCGGTCCGGCAGCATCCGCCGTGATGTAGGGAAGATTTACCTCGGTCTGCTGGGTGGAGGAAAGCTCGATCTTCGCCTTCTCGGCGGCTTCCTTCAGACGCTGCAGCGCGAGCACGTCGTTACGCAGGTCGATACCCTGGTCTTTCTTGAATTCGTCGGCCAGATAGTCCATCAAACGCTGGTCGAAGTCTTCCCCACCGAGGAAGGTGTCGCCGTTCGTGGAGAGGACTTCGAACTGGTGTTCCTTGTCGACTTCCGCAATCTCGATGATGGATACGTCGAAGGTACCCCCACCGAGGTCATAGACCGCGATCTTGCGGTCGCCTTCCTTCTTGTCCATGCCGAAGGCGAGTGCAGCCGCGGTCGGTTCGTTGATGATGCGCTTGACCTCGAGCCCGGCGATGCGCCCGGCATCCTTGGTGGCCTGGCGCTGCGAATCGTTGAAGTAGGCGGGCACCGTGATCACCGCCTCGGTGACTGGCTCGCCGAGGTAATCCTCGGCGGTCTTCTTCATCTTGATCAGCACCTGCGCCGAGATTTCGGGAGGCGCGATCTTCTTGCCGCGCACCTCTATCCAGGCGTCGCCATTGCTGTTCTGCACGATCTTGTAGGGCATCAGGTCGATGTCCTTCTGCACCTCTTTCTCGGTGAAGCGGCGGCCGATAAGCCGTTTTACCGCAAACAGGGTGTTCTTCGGATTGGTGACCGCCTGGCGCTTGGCCGGGGCGCCGACCAGGATTTCACCATCGTCCATGTAAGCGACGATCGAAGGCGTCGTGCGCGCGCCTTCGGCGTTCTCGATGACCTTGGGCTGGCCGTTTTCCATGACGGCCACACAGGAGTTCGTGGTGCCGAGGTCAATGCCGATGATTTTTGCCATGATGGTTCCTTTGCTCGAAAGTAAAAATACCTTTGTCTCCGAAGGTTTGGGCTCTGGGTCGGAAAATCAAGCGGAAGCCTTTGGTTTTGCGATGCTGACCAGCGCCGGGCGCAGTATCCGGTCATTCAGGGCGTAGCCCTTCTGCAGCACGCCGACCACCGAATTGGGCTCCGCATCGGACTCGACCATATTGATGCTCTGATGCTTGTGGGGATCGAATTTCTCGCCCAAGGGGTTGATTTCGCGAACTGAAAACTTCTCAAAGGCCGCCGTGAGCTGTTTCAGCGTGAGTTCGACGCCGCTTCTCAGCAATTCCGGTGTTGCGTTCTGGCTGGCCAGCGCCGCTTCGAGACTGTCGCGCACGGGGATCAGTTCGGCCGAGAAATTTTCCAGGGCGTACTTGTGAGCGTTGGCCAGGTCGCTCTGAGCCCGCTTGCGAATGTTGTCCGCATCGGCCTTTGCCCGCAGCCACGCGTCGCGATGCTCCTGGGCGGCAGCCTCGGCTTTTTCGAGCTGTCCTGCCAGGGCTGACGCGTATCCCGGGGTCGGATCGTTGGCTGTCGCATTGGTCGAGTTCCCGGGTTCGGATTCCGCATCCGGCGCCGAGGCTGTTTTGTTCTGGTCGTGCATTCAACTCCTCCTGAGACGAAATCGAAGGTGATCTGGGGGCGTGCCCGCCGGTTTCAACCCCGTTCTGGCGAAAAAACGCGGGCCGCTATACTACCGGCCCGATCTGCGTGGCCTTTTGCCTTGCGGATACGACCTCCAGGAGTTCTTAAAGAATGCGCAAGATACTATTCGCGTGCGCCGTGCTGATCTCGATGCCGGTCGTGCCGGCTGCCGGAGAACCGCTGGTGCGCATGCACACCAGTTACTACTACATCGATGGCCCGTCAGCCACTGTGCTGGCGGCTCAACTCGATCAAAACGGGCCAGTCGGGTTCGACGGCAACCATTACGCAGGCAGGACCCGGTGGGACATTCAATGGAAATTCCGGCACCAGCAGCAGGGAACCGCATGCTCGATGAAGGATGTTGCGGTCGCGATCGGCATCGCCCAGACCCTGCCGCGGTGGCGCGGTGAAGACAAGGGGGCGGCTGCCTTGAAGGCCCGCTGGACAAAATTCCTCGAAGCCTTGCGGCGCCACGAAGATGGTCACAAGGAGCACGGGTTGAAAGCCGGCAAGGAGATCGACGCTGCTGTGCTCGCCGTCAAGCCGGCCAGCAACTGTGAGGATCTGGAGGCGGCCGCCAACGCAGCGGCGCAGGCGATCGTGGCGAAATACCAGGCGCTCGACGGAGAGTACGACCGCAAGACCGACCACGGCCGCAATCAGGGCGCTACATTGCTGTAGATTTTCGCGCTCAATTTTTCGCGCCGAGAGCCAGGGCACGCTCGCGACCTGCGGCGGCTGTGCGCAGCGCCGCGCCGGCCTCCCAGTCCGTCGATGCCCAGCCTTGCAGATTTTCGGCAGCAATGCGCGCGAGTGCCTGGATCCACTCGTGGCGTTCGTTCAGGCACGGGATGTAATGGAATTCCCTGCCGCCGGCCTTGAGGTAAGCGGCTTTGTTCTCGATGCCGATCTCCTCCAGGGTTTCCAGGCAATCCGAAACGAAGCCCGGGCAGATGACATCCAGCCTGCCGGTCTTGCGTTTGCCGAGTTCCTTCACCGTCTGCAGGGTGTAGGGCTTCAGCCATTCCGTTCGTCCGAAGCGGGACTGAAACGAGACCTGATAGCGCTCCGGCGCAAGGCCGAGTTCTTCACCCAGCAGCCGTGCTGTTTTATGGCACTCGCAGTGATAAGGATCGCCGCGGTCGAGCGCGAAGCGCGGCACGCCGTGGAAGCTCATCAGCAGCTTGTCGGGACGGCCGTTGGTCACCCAGTAGTCGTTGATGTTCTTCGCCAGCGCTGCAATGTACGCAGAGTGATCGTGGTAATGCTTGACCAGCCGCAACGCAGGTGCGTTGCGCATTTGCTTCACGGTGTCGAATACGGCATCGAAGGCGCTGGCCGTGGTGCTGGCCGCGTACTGCGGATAGAGCGGCAATATCAGAATGCGGTCACAACCCTGTTCGCGCAGTCCGAGCAACGCCTTTTCGATCGAAGGCTGGCCGTAACGCATGGCCCATGCCACTAGGTGCGGTGTCTTGATCCGTTCTCCCAGGTAGCCTTTCAGCAATGTCGCCTGCTTCGCGGTATGCACCGCCAGCGGCGAACCGTCCTTGGTCCAGATCAGCGCGTACTTCGCAGCCGATTGACGCGGACGCGTGCGCAGTACGATGCCATTGAGGATCAGCCACCACAGCGGGCGCGATATTTCGACCACCCGCGGATCCGACAGGAATTCCTGCAGATAAGGCCGCAGCGCACTCGCAGTGGGCGCCGTCGGCGTGCCGAGGTTGATCAGCAGAATGCCGGTTTTGGGGATGGCGCCGTGCTGGTGTTTCGGTTCGGGGAAAAAGGGCATGGGCATGTAAGGCGTGAACGGTTATCCGCGAACGGTAATCTGTGGTCGACTACCGAGAAGTGCGAAAGCACCGGTGGGTTTTCAGTTCACTGTCCTCCGGTTGCTGTTCGCCCGTGTTCAGTGTTGTGACAGCGCGCTGGACAACAGTTTCGCGGTAATGTCGACGATCGGGATCACGCGCTCGTAGGCCATGCGGGTCGGCCCGACCACGCCGACGGTGCCGACCACCTGCCCGTCCACTTCGTAAGGCGCAGTCACTACGCTGCATTCGTCCAGCGGTACCAGGCCAGATTCGCCGCCGATGAAAATCTGCACACCTTCTGCGCGGCTGCTGATGTCGAGCAGTTGCAGCAGGCTGGTTTTCTGCTCGAACATGTCGAAGAGTTTGCGCAGGTTTACCATGTTCGACGACAGGTCCTGAACATGCAGCAGGTTGTGTCCGCCTGAGAGCACGTAATCCTCTGAATGCTGGCCCATGACTTCGTTGCCGGCTTCCAGCGCCATGGTCATCAGCTGCGTCATGTCCTCGCGCAACTGGCGCAGTTCTTCATGGATGCGTCCCTTGATCTCGTCGAACGTCAGACCGGCGAAGTTCTGGTTCAGGAAATTTCCCGCTTCGATCAATTCCGAAGGTTTGTAGGCCCGATCGGTCAGGATGATGCGGTTCTGCACGTCTCCATCCGGCGCGACGATGATCAGCAGGATCCGTTTTTCGGAAAGGCTCAGGAATTCGATGTGGCGGAAGGCGGCGGTCCTGCGCTTGGGCGTCATCACCACACCCGCGAAGCGCGTCAGGTCGGACAGCAGGTGCGAGGCTTGGGCGACGAGCTTCTGCGTGTTGTCCGGCTGTAGTTGACCTTCCAACTGGCTGATCTCGACCTGATCCAGCGGCCGGACCTTGAGCAGCGTATCGACGAAAAAACGATAGCCGCGCGGCGTCGGTACCCTGCCCGCGGAAGTGTGCGGGCTGGAGATGAAACCGAGTTCTTCCAAGTCCGCCATGACGTTGCGGATGCTCGCCGGGCTCAGTTCGAGGCCGGAAAGCCTGGCAAGCGCGCGCGACCCGACCGGGTGGCCGTCGGAAATATAGCGCTCGACCAGCATCTTCAGAAGCCGCTGCGCCCGTTCGCTGGGAAAAGGATCGCTCGTGGTCATGCAGGCATTCTACCGTGCCCCAGTCGCGATCTGTCGGTTGCTGACGGGAGCCGGATCGGCAAATGTGCTCTAATTCGAAGCATGTCGAAGACATTCAAGACCATCGCGCTGATCGGCAAATACAAAAGCCCGGAAATCGCCGAACCCGTTCTGCGCCTTGCGCGGTTCCTGCACGAGCGCGGTATCCAGGTGCTGCTCGATCCGTTGACTGCAATCCACGTCGGCAAGAACAGCTATTCTGTGCTGCCGCTGGAGGAGGTTGGGCGTACGGCCGAACTGGCGATCGTCATCGGCGGCGACGGCACGATGCTCAACATCGCCCGCACGTTCGCACCCTTCGACGTGGCCTTGGTCGGCATCAATCAGGGCCGGCTGGGTTTCCTGACCGATCTGTCCATGGGCGGTATGTTCGATGCGATGGCGGCCATCCTCGAGGGCAACTTCGTGGAGGAATCCCGCATGCTGCTCCAAGCCGAAGTCTGGAGCGCGGAGCACAGGGTACTGGACGTCGTGGCCTTTAACGATATCTCGGTCAACAAGGGTGCCGAAGGCAGCCTGATAGAAATCGAGGTGCGCATCGACGGCAAGTTTGTCTACAACCTGCGCTCTGACGGCCTGATCGTGACTTCCCCGACCGGCTCCACGGCCTATGCGCTATCTTCGGGCGGTCCGATACTTCATCCCAGCCTGAACGTCATCGGCCTGGTGCCGGTGTGTCCGCATACGCTGTCGAACCGGCCGATTGTCGTCGGCAGCGAATCGGAGATCGAAATCATGATCCTCAAGGCCGCCGACGCGCGCGTGCACTTCGACAGCCATTCGCACCACGAGTTAAAGGAGCGCGACAAGATTCTGGTGCGGCGCTGCCCCCATTCGATCCGGCTGCTGCACCCGCTTGGGCACAATTACTACCACATGCTCCGGGAAAAACTACACTGGAGCGAAACGCTCTAGTTCCGCCGGCCGCCGATCACGAAGCGTCCATGTTGCGCACCCTCAGCATCCGCGATTTTGTCATTGTCGACAGGCTTGACCTGGAATTCCAACCGGGTTTCACCGTGCTGACCGGCGAGACCGGTGCAGGCAAATCGATCCTCATCGATGCGCTCGCTGCCGTGTTGGGCGAGCGTGCCGAGTCCGGGCTGGTGCGCGACGGCAGGGACAAAGCCGAAGTGAGTGCCGAATTCGCCGCGGACCGCGCCTCCGCGCTGGCAGCGTACCTCCGGGAAAACGACCTCGTCGGCGACGAGGGCGAATGTCTGTTGCGCAGAGTCATCGAAACGTCGGGCCGTTCGCGCGCCTACGTCAACGGCCGGCCCGCGACCGTGCAACAGCTGAAGGACATCGGCGAACATCTGGTCGACATTCACGGCCAGCATGCCCACCAATCCCTGTTGCGTGCCGCGTCGCAGCGCGATCTTGTCGATGGTTATGCCGGTGCGGCCGAACTGGCAGGACAAGTCGCGGAGGCTTATCGCACATGGCAGGACATTCGTCGCCAACTCGTGGCGCTGGAAACCGACGCACAAGCACTGGCGGCGGAGCGTGAGCAACTCGATTGGCAGGCGAAGGAACTCGAAGCGCTGGCGTTCCGGGCCGAGGAGTGGGACGAACTGCAGGCCGAACACAAACGGCTGGCGAATGCTGCCAGCCTGATCGAAGCCGTTCAATTCGGACTCGACGTGTTGTCGGAAGGAGAGGTGTCGACCCTGACGGCGGTGGCTTCGGTACAGTCGCGCTTGCAGGGCATGGTGGACTTCGATCCAAAGCTCAGGGAGATTCTCGATATGCTGGAGCCGGCGCAGATCCAGTTGCAGGAAACCGTTTACGGTCTGCGCCACTATCAGCAGCGGCTCGAACTGGATCCACAGCGCCTGCGCGAGGTCGAAGCCCGGCTCGACGCGGTGCACACCGCGGCGCGCAAGTTCAAACTGCGGATCGCCGACATTCCCGAGCGGCTGCAGAAAATAAGGACGCGGCTTGCCGAACTGGCCGCGGGTTTCGACGCCGATGCGTTGCGCCAGCGCGAGGCGGAGGCCCAGAAGGCGTACAAGAACGTCGCCGGCAAACTATCGTCTTCGCGAAAAAGAGGCGCGACGGACCTGGCGAAAAAAGTCACTACCTCGATGCAGGCGCTGGCGATGGCGGGTGGCGCGTTCGAGATTGCGCTCAATGCGCTGGCCGAGGGCAATGCACACGGACTGGAGCAAATCGAATTTCTGGTCGCCGGACATTCCGGCGCGACGCCGCGACCGCTGGCGAAAGTGGCATCGGGCGGAGAACTGTCGCGGATCAGCCTCGCAATCCAGACCGTCACCAGTCAGGTCGCCGCGGTACCGACGCTGATTTTCGACGAGGTCGATGCCGGCATTGGCGGGCGGGTCGCCGAAATCGTCGGTCTCATGCTGAAGACCCTCGGCCGCAAGCATCAGGTGATGTGTGTGACCCATCTGCCTCAGGTAGCCGCCGCCGGCGACCATCAGTGGCAGGTGAGTAAAACTGCCGCGAACGGCAAGGCCGCCAGTGCGGTGGCTGTGCTGGACCGCGATGCCAGGGTGGAGGAGATTGCGCGCATGCTGGGCGGCGTGAAAATCACCGAGACTACTCGCAAGCACGCTGCCGAAATGCTTGAGATGGTGAACGGAAATACAGTGAACGGCAAGCGGTGAACAGAAAAAGGAGCGAGCCGCTTTCAGCCATTCGCGGTCTGCCGATAGCCTTCGTTCACGCCTTTGGCTTGTTGGGGCAGTCCGGTTTGATACAGTCGGCGTAAAGCTGCAGCGAGTGCTCGTGGATGGAGAAGCCGCGATCCTTGGCGATTTTCATCTGGCGACGCTCGATCTCCGCGTCCAGGAACTCTTCCACTCGCCCGCACTGAAGGCACAACAGGTGATCATGGTGGCCGCCCTGATTCAACTCGAATACCGCCTTGCCGGACTCGAAATGGTGCCGGATCAGAATGCCGGCCTGTTCGAACTGGGTAAGAACGCGATAAATCGTGGCAAGCCCGATCTCCATGCCTTCGTTGAGCAGGATCTTGTAGACGTCTTCGGCGGTCAGGTGCCGCACATCGCTGTTCTCGAACAGATCGAGAATTTTCAGGCGCGGTAGGGTCGCCTTCAGTCCGATGTTCTTCAGATCGTGGGGTGTACTCATGGCGGGACTGACAGGAAGGGAAGGGTGAATTATCATAGCGGCTTTCAATCTGCTTGGAAACCGCGCACGGCCTCTGCACCGATGCGCGCCCCGAAAAAATGCGCCTTCTGTTTCTCTTACCGACACTGCTGCTCGCCGGCTGCATGCTGGCGCCGCACAAGATCGATATCCAGCAGGGCAATTATGTCGACCAGGCGATGGTGGCGAAGCTCAAAGCGGAGATGACGCGATCCCAGGTGCGTTTCATTCTCGGCACGCCGCTGATTGCCGACGTCTTCCATCAGAACCGCTGGGACTATGTCTACCTGACCGGCAAGGCGAACGACGTGCATGCGCAGTACAAGATCACGGTCATCTTCGACGGTGACAAGCTCAAACATGTCGAGGGCGACATCGTGCCTGCCGATATTCTCTCGCAGGCGGCCCCCGATACCCGTAAGCCCTGAGGGGCTTTTCTAGGTTCATTTGCGCGCGGCGAGATGACGACTCAGCAGATTGCAGTAGCGGGCAGTTCCGGGCGCATGGGCCGGGCCTTGATCGAGGCCATCGCGCAGTCGACGGATTTTCGCCTCAAGGCAGCGCTCGAACTTCCCGGCAATCCCTCTCTCGGCAAGGATGCCGGTGAACTGGTGGGTGCACCGTGCGGCGTTCGCATATCGGCAGATCTCGAAGGTTCGCTCGCGGGTTGCGACGTGCTGGTGGATTTCACTCGGCCCGAAGGAACGCTGACCCATGTGAAACTGTGCAGCGCGCAAGGCATCCGCATGGTAATCGGCACGACCGGCTTCCAGCCGGCGCAGAAAGCGCTGATCGTCGAAGCGGCGAGGAAGATTTCGATCGTGATGGCGCCAAACATGAGCGTCGGCGTCAATCTGACGTTCAAGCTGGCCGAACTCGCTGCAAAAGTACTGAACGAGGGTTACGACATCGAAATCATCGAGGCGCATCACCGGCACAAGGTGGACGCGCCTTCCGGCACCGCGCTGCGCATGGGCGAGGTGATCGCCGCAGCCCTTGGCCGCGACCTTACCAGGGAGGCGGTCTACGGTCGCGAGGGCGTGACCGGCGAGCGCAAGCCGTCGACCATTGGATTCGCCACGGTGCGCGGTGGCGATATCGTCGGCGACCATACCGCGCTGTTCGCGGGTACCGGAGAGCGGGTCGAGATCACGCACAAGGCCGCCAGCCGCGCGACCTTTGCGCTCGGCGCATTGCGCGCGGCCCGCTATCTGGCCGGCAAAAGGTCCGGCCTGTACGACATGCAGGACGTGCTCGGGTTGAAATAAGCCGCCCGGCTCTAATTAGCCGCGGCGCATTGAACGACTGCCGTCGTTCATCTATAATCGCAGACCAAATGAAAGCGGGAGGGGCGTGTGCCTCTCCCGCTTTCCATGTGTACCTTAAGAAACCGCGTTTCCGGGAGCCCCTCTTGCCTGCCCTCGACCGTCAGCCCGCCATACTCGTGCTCGCCGATGGCACGGTATTTCGCGGAGTTTCGATTGGTGCGCAGGCTCATACATCCGGCGAAGTGGTGTTCAACACCGCGATGACCGGCTATCAGGAAATTCTGACCGATCCTTCGTATTGCCGGCAGATCGTCACGCTGACCTATCCGCACATCGGCAATGTCGGCGTCAATCCGGAAGACGCCGAGTCGAACAGGGTCTTCGCCGCCGGACTGGTCATACGCGATCTGCCGAACCGCGCAAGCAATTTCCGCATGAGCCAGGACTTGCCCGATTACCTGCGCGAACAGAACATCCCGGCGATTGCCGGCATCGATACTCGCAAGCTCACCCGCATTCTGCGCGACAAAGGTGCCCAGAACGGCTGCCTGATGGGTGGCAAGGTCGACGAAGCCTTCGCGCTACTGCAGGCGCGCGCCTTCCCCGGTCTGGCCGGCATGGACCTCGCGAAAGTGGTCAGCTGCGAAAAGCGCTACCAATGGAATCAATCCGAGTGGGCGCTGGGCGAGGGATATCGGACGCAGGCAACGCCGAAATATCACGTCGTCGCCTACGATTACGGCGTGAAGCACAACATCCTGCGCATGCTCGCGAGCCGCGGCTGCAGGTTGACGGTGCTGCCGGCGCAGACTTCGGCCGAGGAAGCGTTGGCGCTGAAACCCGACGGCGTATTCCTGTCGAACGGACCGGGCGATCCCGAGCCCTGTGACTACGCGATTCATGCGATCGGTAAATGTCTGGATGCCGGCGTGCCGACTTTCGGCATCTGTCTCGGCCACCAGTTGCTCGGACTCGCCAGTGGTGGCCGGACCATCAAGATGAAGTTCGGCCACCATGGTGCCAACCACCCCGTGCAGGATCTCGAAACCGGCCGCGTCATGATCACGAGCCAGAACCACGGATTCGCGGTGGACGCGGCAACGCTGCCCGCGAACGTGAAAGTCACGCACGTATCGCTGTTCGACGGCAGCCTGCAGGGCTTCACCCGCACCGACAAGCCGGCGTTCTGTTTCCAGGGCCATCCGGAAGCCAGCCCCGGACCGCACGACGTCGATTACCTGTTCGACCGTTTCATCGGATTGATGGAACAGCACAAGGCGCATCGCTAGCGCCGGGTCGATCGAACCATGCCGAAGCGCACCGACCTCAAAAGCGTCCTCATCATCGGCGCCGGCCCGATCGTCATCGGCCAGGCCTGCGAGTTCGACTACGCGGGCGCGCAAGCCTGCAAAGCACTGCGCGAGGAGGGTTATCGCGTGATCCTGGTGAATTCCAATCCGGCCACGATCATGACCGATCCGGAGATGGCCGATGTCACCTACATCGAGCCGATCACCTGGCAGATGGTGGAGAAAATCATCGCCGTGGAGCGGCCGGACGCGTTGTTGCCGACGATGGGCGGCCAGACCGCGCTGAATTGCGCCCTCGACCTGGCCAGGCACGGCGTACTTGATAAGTACGCCGTGGAACTGATCGGCGCGTCTAGGGAGGCCATCGACAAGGCCGAGGATCGCGAGAAGTTCAAGAAGGCGATGACCAGGATCGGGCTGGCGAGCCCGCGTTCCTCCATCGCGCACAGCTTGGAAGAAGCACTGCAGGTGCAGGCGATGGTCGGTTTCCCGACCATCATCCGGCCCTCGTTCACGCTCGGTGGCACCGGCGGCGGCATTGCCTACAACAAGGAAGAATTCGTCGCCATCTGCGAACGTGGCCTGGATGCATCGCCGACGCACGAACTGCTGATCGAAGAGTCAGTGATCGGCTGGAAAGAGTATGAGATGGAGGTGGTGCGCGACCACAAGGACAATTGCATCATCGTCTGCTCGATCGAGAACCTCGATCCGATGGGCATCCATACCGGCGACTCGATCACGGTGGCCCCGGCGCAGACGCTGACCGACAAGGAATACCAGATCATACGCGACGCGTCGATCGCGTGCCTGCGCGAGATCGGCGTCGATACCGGTGGCTCGAACGTGCAGTTCGGCATCAATCCGCAGGACGGGCGCATGGTCATCATCGAGATGAATCCGCGCGTATCGCGCTCGTCAGCGCTGGCCTCGAAGGCGACCGGTTTTCCGATCGCCAAGGTGGCGGCCAAGCTCGCGGTCGGCTACACGCTCGACGAACTCAGGAACGACATCACCGGCGGAATCACGCCGGCATCCTTCGAACCGACCATCGACTACGTCGTCACCAAGATTCCGCGTTTCGCGTTCGAGAAATTCCCGCAGGCCGATTCGCGCCTGACCACGCAGATGAAATCCGTGGGCGAAGTCATGGCCATGGGCCGCACCTTCCAGGAATCGATGCAGAAGGCGCTGCGCGGGCTGGAAACGGGCATCGACGGTTTCGACGAGAAGACGACCGACCGGGAACTCATCGAAACCGAATTGGCCGATGCCGGGCCGGATCGCATCCTGTTCCTCGCCGACGCCTTGCGCATCGGCATGAGCCTCGAGGAAGTCCAGCAACTGACTCGCATTGATCCGTGGTTCCTGATGCAGATCGACGACATCATCCGCCAGGAGAAGGCGCTCGCCGGCAAACGCGTGGGCGACCTGGACCGTAATGCATTGCTGATCCTGAAGCGCGCCGGATTTTCCGACCGCAGGCTGGCGAAGCTGTTGAACGCCACCCAGGACGCCGTGCGTGCCAAACGCTGGGAGCTGAACGTACGGCCGGTCTACAAGCGCGTGGACACCTGTGCGGCCGAATTCGATACCCGCACGGCCTACATGTATTCGACTTACGAGGAAGAGTGCGAGTCGCGGCCGACCGGTCGCAAGAAAGTCATGGTGCTGGGCGGCGGGCCGAACCGGATCGGCCAGGGCATCGAGTTCGACTACTGCTGCGTGCACGCCGCACTGGCGCTGCGCGAAGACGGCTACGAGACCATCATGGTCAATTGCAACCCGGAAACGGTGTCCACCGATTACGACACGTCCGACCGATTGTACTTCGAGCCGCTGACGCTCGAGGACGTGCTCGAGATCGTCGCCGTCGAGAAGCCTTTCGGCGTGATCGTGCAGTACGGCGGCCAGACGCCGCTGAAGCTCGCGCAGGATCTCGACGCCAACGGCGTGCCGATCATCGGTACCAATCCGGACATGATCGATTGCGCGGAAGACCGCGAGCGGTTCCAGAAAATGCTGATGGAACTGCGGCTCCGGCAGCCGGCGAACCGCACCGCGCGCAACCCGGAGGCGGCGATCGCGCTGGCGCAGGAGATCGGCTACCCGCTGGTTGTTCGGCCGTCCTACGTGCTCGGCGGGCGGGCGATGGAGATCGTGCACGAGCAGCGCGATCTGGAACGTTACATGCGCGAGGCGGTGAAAGTTTCAAACGATTCCCCGGTACTGCTCGACCGTTTCCTGAATGATGCGATCGAGGTCGATGTCGACGCAATCTGCGACGGCGAGGATGTGCTGATCGGTGGCATCATGGAGCACATCGAACAGGCAGGCGTGCATTCCGGAGATTCGGCTTGCTCGCTGCCGCCATTCAGCCTTTCCAGGGAGCTGCAGGATGAACTTCGGCGGCAGACCGCGGCGATGGCCAGGGCATTGCAGGTGGTCGGCCTGATGAACGTCCAGTTCGCGATTCAGAATGACGTTGTTTTCGTGCTAGAAGTCAACCCGCGCGCGTCCCGTACCGTGCCTTACGTGTCCAAGGCGACCGGGTTGGCGCTCGCCAAGATTTCCGCGCGCTGCATGGTCGGTCAGACCATCAAGAGCCAGGGTATCAAGGGAGAAGTGATCCCGCCGTACTACTCTGTAAAAGAGGCGGTGTTCCCGTTCATCAAATTCCCGGGCGTGGATACGATCCTCGGACCGGAGATGAAGTCCACGGGAGAAGTCATGGGTGTGGGCAACACTTTCGCGGAGGCGTTCGTGAAGTCGCAGCTTGCCGCCGGCGTGAAACTGCCGCCGAGCGGCAAAGTCTTCATCAGCGTACGCAATTCGGACAAGCCCAAAGTCGTCGAAATCGCGCGCACACTATCGAAACTCGGATTCAGCCTGCTGGCGACGCGCGGCACGGCGGCGGCGCTGGCCGAAGCGGACTTGCAGGTTACGCCGGTCAACAAAGTCGCCGAGGGCCGGCCGCACATCGTGGATATGATCAAGAACGGCGAGGTCGCGCTGATCGTCAACACGGTGGAAGACCGCCGCAGCGCGATACAAGACTCCTACTCGATCCGGCGCTCGGCATTGCAGGCGCGTGTGACTTATTTCACGACGATCGCCGGCGCGCGCGCGGCCTGCACCGGCATGCAGCACATGCAGGAACTGACTGCCTACTCGGTGCAGGAATTGCACGCCAGGCTGTAGTCGACCGGACAATCCATAAATCTCTAAGGGCTCTAAATGATGAACAAGGTTCCATTGACCGTGAAGGGCGCCGAACTGTTGCGCAGCGAACTGCATCAACTCAAGACGGTGGAGCGGCCCCAAGTGATCGCCGCGATCCAGGAGGCGCGTTCGCACGGAGATCTGTCCGAGAACGCCGAATACGATGCCGCAAAGGAAAGGCAAAGCTTCATCGAAGGCCGCATAGTCGAAGTGGAAAGCAAGCTGGCCAACGCGCAGATTATCGATCCGGTCCACCTCGATGCCGACGGGCGTTGCGTGTTCGGTGCAACGGTGGAGCTGGAAGAAGTGGACAGCCACGAAACCGTGATCTACCAGATCGTCGGTGATGATGAAGCTGATATCAAGAACAACAAGATTTCGATCAGCTCGCCGATAGCGCGCGCTCTGATCGGGAAATATTCCGGCGATGTCGCCGAGGTCAAGGCACCGGGCGGCATCAAGGAATACGAGATCCTGGATGTGAAGTACCTGTAGGGACGAGGGACTAGGGATGAGGGGCTAGGGGAATCGAAAAAGATTCTTCAAGAACCCAACGCCTGAATAAAACCAAACTAGAATTTTCCTAGCCCCTAGCCCCTAGCCCCTAGCCCCTAGCCCCTAGCCCCTAGCCCCTAGCCCCTAGCCCCTAGCCCCTAGCCCCTAGCCCCTAGCCCCTAGCCCCTAGCCCCTAGCCACTAGCCCCTAG
>JACQAP010000008.1:300000-414103 GCA_016194905.1 Betaproteobacteria bacterium | reverse complement strand
TTTTTTGCTATCTTCACACATGGCTGATCCTCCTTGTATGGACGGTGACTTCAGACACCACCATCTTAACAACGCGAGGCTCTCAGCCACCCTATTTCCTCGCACTCCTTGCGGCTTAAGGTAGTGCCATGAAGGCCAGACCCGATTGGTTTCGAACAATGCGCACCCGAGATAGCGCTTGGCCATATCGACCGAGGATCTTAAAGGGCATCCAACCGAAGGACGCCCTCTCAGCCCGAACCAATAAGTCTCTGCGAAACAGGGATCGATGAAAGGATTAAACTCGCGCCCGATGCTCGTCACGGGACATCGGTTGGAGACTGCGCTCAGTTTGGGCTGGTCTTCGACTTGCATGCTTAGACCGCTCCTTCCGCCACAGGAAATGGGGCGCTAAGCGCCAATGACACCCATATTCTATGCTGTTATCTCACCGTATCAGTGGTTTGCGCAGATCCGACCCTGATTTGGATTTGACGCAACCCTTAACCGACTTTCTGAGATCCGCACCCTCTCCCCGATCAAAGGCGATCGCCGTATTCCTTTATCGCCACTGCTAGAGCTGCATCAAGCCAACGAGAGAAGGACTCGAATATCTCCTCCTCCTTCGTTTTATACGTGAAAACAAATGGCTCCAAGGAACACAGAAAAAAGTCTTGCGACACGGACTCTCTATCTTCCGAATCTTCGAAAGACTCCATTTGCGCAAAAGCTGTCACCTCCATGATTCCAGTGAGCTCGCGACCAACGTGATGAAACGATGTCACAAAGACGAGTCGCTCACGCTCGACCCGGATAGACGCCTTAGCAAAATAGTGTTCTTCCGAGAAATTGGCGAATTTTCCAGCCTCGTTCGCGGACTTCACAACCTCAAATTTGTACCAGTGTGCGTTCCCCTTATCTGTTCCACCTTCACTAATGCGTATGTCCGGGTCGGCTATCTCGGAGACTGGTACCTTGAGTTGTTGATAGGCATTTTCGAGTGCCCTACGTGCGCGCGCGCGAAGAGACACTGCAATGCTATTTACCTTCCGCAGTTCCGCGAACTTGACTTCGCGCCGTTTACCAAACTTCTCTGCGAGATTCTCAATTACGGCAGAAGTTAATGTTCGGTGGTGGGATGTCTCCGCATCCACATCCAAACTTAGAGCTTGGAGAATAGCTCCCCGTTCCAGTCTGGCGAAAAGCGAGGCTAGGGAAGCTAGATCACCAAAATCAGCAGACTCTAGTGCGCTAATGTATTCACCCCGGAGATCGCGATCAATGACGAGAGGCAGCAATTCTGCCCGCAAGAGAACTAGCGTCGTAAGCACACGAGCTACCCGGCCGTTTCCGTCTTGATAGGGATGTATTTGGGTGAAACGATGATGAAGCCACGTCGCGACGATGATTGGGTCCTCCGCAGAGTAATCGGAGAGCCATCCGAGCAGGTTCTCCATTTCCGCTTCGACGTGAATGGGCGGGCAATATTCATGGATAGTTCCATCAGGGCGCTTTGGATTGTTCGGCTGCTGCTTGAACTTTCCCTTGAGCAAGGGAATTTCATGCCGTTTTCCAAATTGATCAATTGCGGCAGTCGTGTCTTGATGCTGTGTAAGGATGACATGCAGTTCGTGAACGACAGACTTCGTAAGAGCCCGACTGCCCGCAACGCAGTCCATTACAAGCTGAATGGCCGCCTCCTGGTCTCGCAGTACGTCAATAAGATGTGACGGCTCAACATCTGTACTTGAGCGGGAGACAAGTTCCTCTACAAACCCACTCGCCACCAATGCCTCTGTCGTGCCCCGATCAAGATCGTAGAGTCGCTCCAGAATACCAGTCTCAATGCTTAATCTGCGGATCAATCGGTGAGTAAAATCCTTTAGACTAGTTTGGCTGGATTCCTCAAGGCGCCTCTTTGAGGCTTGCCAGGTCTCATACAGCGGCCGCATCGCAGCGAGGTCAATTCCTCGATCACGATCTGAAATTGGCTCGATTGCCTTCCAAGCACGGTTTGTCATTTTTTTCCTCTAAGGCTCTTCGGAATCTAAGCGTTGCTGAGGCACCATTCGCACATTTCCATTCCCACATCTAACGAGCGGACAGAACTGTCCAAACGATTCGGACAACACGGTTGTCATTCTTTAGCACATAACAGGTCTATTTAAATCTGGATCATCCCTCCCTGTCCAGCCGGCAAGTTCCCTTTGACAGATGACCCGCGCTAGAACCTGTCGTTGTCACGCAACTGCAAGTTGTTGATCTTGGTCTTGCGCAGCGTTTTCAAGAGGAGGTTTCGGAAGGAACGGAGCACCGGATACAGGATTCCGGACAGGCGTTTGGATCGGAAGATCCAGTAGTTGACCCGATTGAATACACCCGACGGGCTGCTCATCAAGGATAGGGCATGAATGGCGTCCGAACCGTAGTACAAGACGTCTTCGACTTTGAGCACCATGCCCTGGTCAATGTCGAGGCCCTGCGAAGTAATCTCGTTCATGACTGCACTGGCGTCACGCGCGTTGACTAACCGCAGCGTGCCGACCGATTCGCGAATGCGAACCATGCGGCAGTAAGCATCGCAGAGGGGGCACTCCTTGTCATAAACCAGAAGAATTTCGCGCGGAGTCACAGCCTGCCGTCTTGTAGCATGACGAAGCTAGCCGGCGCGCCACTTGGGATGCGTTCGTTTAGCAGACGCATCCAATTGCAATTCCATCAACTGTGAGGTCGCCGTTACACCCGAAACCTCCAGGAACCCGACGGAAACCGGCAGGCTGAACCGGCGCGGGCCGGCGCTGCCCGGATTGACGAAAAGCACCCCATCCCGCGACTCGGACCTGGGTTGATGCGAATGACCCGAGACGACGACCTGGAACCCCGCCGCTGCCGGGTCGAGATCCAGCTCGGCCAGGTCGTGAATGACGTAGATAACCGCGTCGCCTACTTGCAGCACTTCGGTTTCGCGGATGGTCGCCGCCCAGGGACCGTTGTCGTTGTTTCCCCGCACCGCGGTGACCGGCGCAATTTCAGCAAGCGCTCTGAGAATGTCAGGGTCGCCGATGTCGCCCGCGTGGACGATATAGTCGCTGCCCCTCAGCGACTCGATCGCCTCGGGCCGCAGGAGTCCATGAGTGTCGGAGATAAGACCAACTTTCAGCGTGCGCCCTCGTACTCGGAAATAACTTCCTTAGGCCGCGCCTGCGACAGCCAGAAGAAGCAGTACTTTTATCAGATTCATGACTCTGCCTGATGTGAATCGAATCCCCTGAATGCCGCTTATTCTGGCACTGCTCATGGTCAACAAGTAAATGATCGGAGACCGGGAGTTCACGATCCAGGAGCCGGATTCAGGCAGTCCCCATTTCCAGGTCCGCATCGCCCAAGGACGCTCGCGCCGCGCTATGCCGCTGTTGCCGCCTTGACCGGCATCGTTGGCTTGGGACCCGCGCCGCGCAGACTGACCAGCTTGCTCAGAAAGTCATACCAGAAGGGCCCGCCCAGGGACGCAGCCAGAGCCGTGATCAGCCAGCCGAGGATCTTGATTCCCCAGTGGCCGTGCGCCGACGCTTTCACGTCCTGCCAGCAGCGGCCAAGAACGTTGCTATTCGAATGAAATGGATCGGGACCCAGGCAGGAAAAGCCGATGGGTAGTTTGGCTTTTTCGAGCCCCTGAAGCGAAGTCATCAGGGCTTTGGTTTCCGCCTCGGTGGGTGGTCGCTGAAGCACCGGTGCCAGCACCACGTCGCCGACCTTGCCGGTCTCCACCGCCTGGGTAGCTTGGGATACCAGGGAGCTTCGCAACGAATCCGAACGCCACAGCGCCATCGAGATATCTATGGTGTCGACATTCAGCAGGACCGCTGCGACGACGCCGACCCAGAACAGGCAGTTCTGCGAATGCGCCCTGTACCATCCGCTCACGCGGTCCATGCTCGAGGAGTACCAACCCTCGATTTCCTTGAGGGCGGCGTCGTATTTTCCGTCGGCACGATCCAGCAAGGTCATCAGTACCCGTCCGATCGGCTCTCCTGCCTGGTTGTAGCGCACTGCCGCTTCGCGCAAGCCCGCGAATGAACGCGCCAGCGGCTGACTTCCCGGCACGAATCCCTGCGCGCGCTCACAAACGATATCCACCAGCGCGCTGGCGAACTGTTCAGGGGCAAGATAGGAAGGCGCCGATCCCTTTCCCGGTCTCTCCTTCCAGGTCGGGGCGATCAGCGGATGCCCGAGCAGCCGCAGGTAGATTTCCTCGCTGGAGAGCACCCGTCGCAGACCGATGCGCAGGAACTCGCCGCGCCGGCCGAGGCTCTGGGCGATCCATTCATTGACGCCCGCGCAGAAGGTGCAGAAGAGCATGTATACGAACGCAAGTCCGATACCGACTTCCAGAAGTCCCATGAGTGTCATGACGGCATTCTCCTCAACTGGTCAAGACGGAAAGATCGCGCACCGGCGCCGACGCCACCGAATCGGTGCGACCCGCCTGTGCCAGGTTGAACGGCCGGTACTGCAGGTCCGCGTTCCACTTCGCGCGTGCGCTTTCATCCACCTCCTGGTTCACGCCATCCTCCGCAACCAGCATGCGACGGTAGAAGCGCCCGCCCTTGAGTTTTCGCAGCAGGGCGTAAGCACCGTCGAGAAATTCCTTGTAGGAGTCGCGCACGGGTGAGAGGTATTCGCTGCCGTCCAGCCGGAACGCGCTCGGAAGATCGACGGCACACGGCGGTTGCGCCGCAAGCACAATGTCGCGGGTGAATCGCAGCCCCTGCCTGGCCGCCATTTCGGAAAGCCAGCGCAGCGGCCCTGCCGGAAGCAGATCGTCTTCGTAGCCACCGCCGACGTTCGCGTGCGCCCCCGGAAACCATCTCTGCCGCACTTCCTGGGTACCGATCGGATGCCGATGGCTCCACAGCACCACGTTGTAGTCTTCCCGGTTTTCGTCGATGGCAACGGCGTGGTAGGCATACTCGATGATACGGCCCAGCTTGGCGTCATGGAATTCGAACTGGCTGCGCGCAAACGGGCTGCCGCTACTCAAGTGGGGAATACCCAACGCTCCCACCGTATCCCAGACCCCGACGAATTTCACTTTGACGTTATGCGAGTTCTGCTGGCGAAACTCCTTGCAGGCGGGAGAGAGCCTGCCTTCGGCAACGCCGGGTGGCGTGGGTTCGCAGTAGAGTTTCCAGGCCTCCTTGACCAGATCGGTATCGGGGGTCGCGGGTCCACGCCATTCCGGCCGCGGCTTGAGCAGCCCGACGCGGTTCAGCAGCCCGCCAAGGCTTCTCGCGGTGAAGGCCCCGCGGGAAAATCCGAACAGGAAAATTTCGTCGCCCTTGGTGAAAACTTCCAAGTCCTTGTCACCAACGTCAACGATCGTCTGCGCCTGCTCACCGGGCTGATAGTTGTTGAGAAGCCAGCAATAACCCTGGAGGATATTGCGATCCAGCCCCCATCCCAATACCCCGCCCCGCAGCTTTTCACCCCAGGTCGAGCCCACGCCCTCATCATAGAATTTCAGCTGGTCGGCGCAGCCTGCATGCACATCGCCAACGGCACTGAAAAGACGCGACACGTTGGTCCTGCTCTTCATCGTATTCCACGTGCCGTCGAAACATAAGATCAGCTTCTTGTTTGCCATTACCGTCTCCTCCTGACGCAGGTGGTTCCAGCGTTTCCGTCGTGTCGATATGAACGCAAATCCTCTGGTGACTATGCCATGAGAATATACGCCAAAGGGGGACAGGAGCGTAAGGAGGAGATGGCCACCTGCGCCGGGAACCAGGTGGGGCGAGTTTGCAATCCAGCAGAAATCTTGACGAATCCCCGATTCCCCGCCATAAACGCGTTTCCACCCTGCAGCCAGCCTTACAGAGAATGAAAATCCCGATCCGTTATTCGATTTTTCCGAGCAATCCCGCAGCCCATTTATTCCAGGTCTCCTGCACGATCACCGATCCCGACCCGACCGGGCAGAAGTTTTCCCTGCCGACCTGGATCCCGGGCAGCTACCTGATCCGCGAATTCGCCAAACAGGTAGTGCGCATCCGCGCACAGAGCGGCCGCAAGTTGCTGCGCATGGTGAAGCTGGACAAGAACACCTGGCAGGTCGAACCGTTCGACGGACCGGTGACGGTGACGATGGAGGTCTACGCCTGGGATCTGTCGGTGCGCGGCGCACATCTGGACACCACGCATGCCTTCTTCAACGGCCCATCGGTTTTCCTCAAAGTCGATGAGCGCGAAGACGAGCCGGTCGAAGTCGAGATCCTGCCGCCGAAAGGCGCGAAGTACCGCAACTGGCGCATCGCCACGGCGATGAAGCGCAAAGGCGCCAAGCCCTATTCCTTCGGCACTTACGAAGCCGCCGGCTACGACGAGTTGATCGACCATCCGGTCGAGATCGGCACTTTCACGCTGGCGACGTTCAAGGCCTGCGGCGTGCAGCACGACATCGCCATCACCGGCCGGCATCGCACCGACATGCGGCGCCTTACACGCGACCTGAAGACGCTGTGCGAAACCCAGATCCGCTTCTTCGGTGAACCGGCGCCGATGGAGCGCTACGTGTTCCTGGTTACCGCGGTCGGCGACGGCTACGGTGGACTGGAGCATCGCGCCTCCACGGCGCTGCTCTGCGCACGCAACGACTTGCCGCACGAAGGAATGGACAAACCGAGCGGTGGCTATCGCACTTTTCTCGGGCTGGCCAGTCACGAGTACTTCCACACCTGGAACGTGAAGCGCATCAAGCCCGCCGCTTTCACGCCTTACGATCTGGACCGCGAGAACTACACCACGCTGCTGTGGGCCTTCGAAGGCTTCACGTCGTATTACGACGATCTGCTGCTGGTGCGATCGGGACTGATGTCGCGGAACACCTATCTCGACACGCTGGGCCGCAACGTCACGTCGCTGCTGCGCACCAGCGGGCGCAAGAAACAGACCGTCGCCGAATCGAGCTTCGACGCCTGGATCAAGTACTACCGCTCGGATGAAAACGCGCCGAATGCCGGGGTGAGCTACTACGGCAAGGGCGGCCTGATCGGGTTGAGCCTGGACCTGCTGATCCGCAACCAGACTGGCGGGCGCAAGTCGCTCGACGACGTGATGCGCGCGCTGTGGGGGCGCTACGGGATGAAAGGCATCGGCGTGCCTGAGGACGGCATCGAGAAGATCGCCGAACAGGTGACTGGCGTGAAGCTGAAGCGTTTCTTCGATCAGGCAGTTCGCTCGACCGCCGATCTGCCGCTGCAGAAGCTGCTCGTCACGGTCGGCGTGGACATTGCGCTGAGACCGCAGCGTTCAGAAGTGGACCGCCGCGAACGCAAACCGATGCGTGCGGAAAAGGCCGCCGATCGCAGCGTCGCGCTGGGCGTGCGCACCGGCACCGAGGGCGGCAACGTGCGCATCACGCATGTGCTCGACGGCGGCGCAGCGCAGAAATCCGGCCTCGCAGCCGGAGACGTCGTCATTGCGATGGATGGCCTGCGCGTCACGCCGGACAACTTCGAAAATCAGGTGTCGCGTTACCGGTCCGGCGAGACCGTCACGTTGCACGCGTTCCGCCGCGACGAGCTACACGTCCTGGATGTGACACTGTCCGCGGCGAAACCGGACGCATGGTCGCTGAGCGTCAACGAAGACAAAGCCGGCGCCCGCGCACGCAAGCGCTGGCTGGGAACTGACTAAACCTCTACACCCAACACAGAGGCGCAGAGAGCACAGAGGTCGCAGAGGAAAACAAGAGAAAGATAACGGGGAATTGAATAACAACACTGGTCACGATTGCGGTGGCCGTAAAGGTCGCTCATGTCCTTCTCAACCCCATATGCTTTTCTCTGTGCTCTCCGTGTTCTCTGTGCCTCTGTGTTGGGTGGAGAGCCTTAGAGAGAACTAGCCGTCGGTCGTACGGGGCCGCGTCACGACGCCGCCGGGCGATGATGTAGACGCTTTGTGCAGGAACGCACCCACCAGCACGGCGGAAATAAATACCCACGTCTCCCAACCGGGCGCCGCCAGCAAGGCGATCCCCGGTCCTGGACAGTAGCCGCTGATGCCCCAGCCGATGCCGAAGATCGCGGCGCCGACGACCAGCGGCCCGTCGACGACTCTGGCAACCGGCAGCTTGAACTTGTCTTCGAGCACCGGTGCCGGCCTGCGCAGGATGAAGCGGAACGCGACGACGGTGACGGCCACCGCGCCGCCGAGCACGAGCAACAAGCTCGGATCCCAATCGCCGGTGACATCCAGAAAGCCCAGCACCTTGCTCGCGTGCGTCATGCCGGACAAAGCCAATCCGAGGCCGAAAATCAACCCTGCGACGACGATGCTGATGTGCTTGCCCATCAGAAAACTCCGAACACGTGACGGACCGCGTAAGTCGTAACGATGCCGGTCACGAGAAAAATCAGCGTCGCGACCAGCGAGCGCACCGAAAGCCTGCCCAGTCCGCATACGCCGTGACCGCTGGTGCAGCCGCTGCCGAGCGAAGTACCGAATCCCACCAGCAAGCCGCCGATTCCCAACAGCCAGGCGGGAAAGTCGGGGCGCGCCGCAGGTGCGTGACCAAACAGGGCGTAGAAAACGCCGGCGCCTGTCACCAGCCCGCCCAGGAACAACAGGCGCCAGAGAACATCGCCGGGCTTCCATTCGAGGAGACCGCGCACAATGTTGCTGATGCCGGCAATGCGGCCGTTAAGCCAGAGCAGCAGCGTCGCAGCGCCACCGATCAGCACGCCGCCGACAAGAGCGCTGACGGGTGTGAAGTTTTCCATATCAATTCCACTTTAGGTGATGCGCTCACAGAATCGTGACGCCGCAGTCAATGCCAAGGATATCCCCTCTGGATGAATAGTGGAATCGATCGATCCCGTCGGAAGGTTTCTTTTGCTATTACGATAGATGCAGAAGATATATCCACTTCACGCTCCAGGTCTCCTTTTATATTCGTTGGAGATTGGAAGCGACGCCTTTCCGGTTGACGCGGGATCGCGCCAGCATGCAGCCGCTCTGTCAGGACGATATGAGGGGGAGCCAGTGCACGCCTATAACGCGAACGCTTCGCTGCCGCCGCATGCCTTGATAACAGCAGCAACAGTGGGAAGCAGGTTGAGGCCGGTATCCGCCTTCAGTTTCCCCGCGGAAATACGAAGCTTGTGGAAGGTCATGCGAATCGGGGTCCCCACCGCCGCAAGTACCACCGTGTTGGCATCGCACGGCGGCAGCACCAACACGCGACCATCGAATGCCTTGCGGATGGAATCGGCATTCGCCTTTGCACGCTTTCCCCGGCTAAGGAGATTGGTCACCATCATTCCGCCGTCGTTGAGCCTCGCCCGGCACAAACGATAGAACGGCGAGGTGTGGAGCTTGCCCGCGCGCCCCTTGGCATCGAATCCGTCGATCAGGATGAGATCGAACCGCCGACGCGAAGTCGCCATGCAGTTATAGCCGTCGCCGAGTTCGATCCGGAGACGCGCGGACTCTTCCGGCAGTCTGAAGAACTGCCATGCATTCAAGACGACCTCCGGGTCGATCTCGACCACTTCGAGTTTTACCCTGGGAAGGTTGCGGTGGAGGAATTTGGTGATCGACGCCGCTCCGAGCCCGATCTGCAGCACACTGCGCGGCCAGCCCCGGTCCGGGCGCATGAGCAGCGCCATCATCATTTCGCGCGTGTAGTCGAGTTCGAGCGACCACGGACGCGCAAGCCGCATTGCGCCCTGTATCCAGTGCGAGTTGAATTGCAGGTAGCGGACCCCCGCTTCCTCGCTGATCTTGATGGAAGGCATGCGAAACCGTGAAGGGTGAATGAGTGAAGGGGTGAAGGGTGAAACCGGAAGGCCGCAATACTAACCAATACTTACACCCAACAAAACCTACACCCAACGCAGCAGCGTTGGGTGTAGGTATTAGGTCCTCTGGGTTGGGTTGAGATTTCCTTTCCCGTCGATCAGCATCCACGCGCCCAGCGCGCTCATCAGCGACAGGCCGGCGCTCAGCAGCATGATCCAGCGGAAGCCGGCCACGAAGGACTCGCCCACCGCGAGCTTGATCGTTGCCGCGCTCGTTTCGCTGACGTTGGACGGAAGGACAACCCCGGCAAGCTTGTCCCGTTCGCCCTCGAGGAACAGCACGACTTCGCGGGAATCATCCATCGATTGGAGCTTCCCGTTCAGGCTGGACTCGAACACCCAGGCCATGACCATGCCGAAGACGGCGATCGCCAGTAGCGCCGCCGTCCTGGAAACGGCGTTATTCACGCCGGACGCGATGCCTGCCCGATCTGCACCGATTGCGTTCATGACCGTCGTGGTCAGCGGCGCCACGGTGACCGCCATGCCGAGACCCAATACGATGACGGCGGGGAAGAAAGTCCGCCAATAGTCGCTGCCGATTCCGGGCAACGCGAACAGCGCGAAACCGCCGGCGGCAATCGCGGGTCCCGCCACGAGCGGCAGCTTGGACCCGACGCGATCGATCAACCGTCCAGCCCAACGCGAGAGGACGAACATGATGAGGATGAACGGCAGCAGCGCCGCGCCCGCCGCAGTAGCCGAATACCCCTGGACCTGGATCAGATTCAACGGAAAGAAGAAAAGGCCACCGCCCAACGCCGCATACAGCCACAGCGTCAGCAAATTGGCGCCGGCAAAGTTGCGAATTCGAAACAAGGCCAGCGGAACCATGGGCGAGCGAACGCGCCGCTCCACCAACGCGAATAGCGCCATTGCCGCGCAACCGGTCAGCAGCGCCGTGAATACGGCAGCGGAGCCCCAGTGCCGGTTAGGCGCTTCGATGAATGCATAGACGATTCCGCCGAGACCGACGATGGCCAACAACGAACCCCAGCCGTCGAGCGCACGGGCGGCGATGCTGCGGCTTTCGGGAAGATGTCGCCAGCCGATAACCAGCACGACAATGGCCAGCGGAATGTTGATAAGAAACGCCCACTCCCAGGAATAATGATCCACCAGGAGTCCCCCGACGATGGGACCTACTGCCGCTGTGATGCCGCTGAAGCCGGACCAGGTGCCGATCGCCCGGCCGCGCTCCTGTTCCGGGAAAGACGCACTGATTAGCGCCAGGCTGCCTGGCACCAGCAAGGCCCCGCCGATGCCCTGCAGTCCTCGTGCCAGAATCAGCATGTGCACATCGCGGGACAGCGCGCAGCCGACCGAGGCTGCAGCGAAGATCGCGACTCCGATCATGAAGATCCTGCGCCGTCCGAAATGGTCGCCGAGCGCGCCGCCCACCAGCAACAACGACGCCAGGAACAAGGCGTACGATTCGACCACCCATTGCACTTCAGACGCAGTGGCGCGCAGATCGTGCTGGATGGACGGCAGCGCGACATTCACAATGGTGCCGTCGACGAACGCCATGCTCGAACCGATGATCGTCGCGGCAAGCACCCAGCGTTTGACCGATGGCGCACACGGCATCGCCGCATCTCCGTGCTGTATGAGTGCGTCGTCGCAAGGGGGTTTCCCGATCTGGGTCATTTCATTTAGTACCCGGGATGCCTGGCTGGTTCACGACGCTCGAGAAACAATCTGCGGTCGCGTGGTACAGGCGCTGAAGCTGCTGTGTTGGGTGAAGATTCTTTATACGACGCGCGAACGCAGTACCGTGCCCGTGCACTCGCCGAAGCCGATGCGCCGGAATCCATCGCGCTGGCAGAAGCCGCGCAGGGTCACCGAGTCGCCGTCTTCGAGCCAGGTTCGAGTCTCGCCGTTTGCGAGTCGCAACGGTCGCTTCCCGCCCTCATTGAGTTCGAGCATGGAGCCACCCTGCCCGGGCTGCGGCCCGGACATCGTGCCGGAGCCAAGCAAGTCGCCGCTTTGAAGATTGCAGCCGTTCACGGTGTGGTGCGCCACCAGTTGCGCGACAGTCCAGTACGCATCATTGAAGTTGGATTGCATCAGCCGTTCGCCCGCCTGTCCTTTTTTTCGCATCTTCTCTGTCTGCAGCCAGGCTTCCAGCCGGATGTCGATGGCGCCGGCGGCGCGGTTCGCGGGAGAATCGAGATAAGGCAACGGGTCCGGATCGCCTTGGGGCCGCGTGAACGGGCTGCGGAACGGCCGCAATGCGTCCATCGTGATGATCCATGGCGACAGGGTGCTCGCAAAGTTCTTGGCAAGAAAAGGCCCCAGCGGCTGGTACTCCCAGGCCTGGATATCGCGGGCACTCCAGTCGTTGAATAGCGCGAGGCCAAACACGCGCTCCTCCGCCTCGGTGATGGGCACCGTTTGCCCGAGCTGATTCGGCACGGCGATAAACGTGCCCAACTCCAATTCGAAATCCAGCCGGCGGGACGGACCGAAATCCGGTTTTTCCGCCTCCGCAGTCCTGGTCTGGCCGATCGGACGTTGAAACGCCTGTCCGCTGACGCCGATCGACGATGCGCGGCCGTGATAGCCGATCGGCACCCATTTATAGTTGGGCAGCAGCGGATTATCAGGGCGGAATTGCCTGCCCACCGTCATGGCGTGGTGCAGGCTGGTGTAGAAATCCGTGTAGTCGCCGATGTGGCAGGGTAGCCCCATTTCCGCCGCCGATTGCGGCAGTAGATGGGACTGCCAGGTGCCGCGTTGCGCGGCTCCGATGCGCAATCCATCGAACAGCGCAAATCGCGCCGCCCGACAAGCCGCACGGCCGAGCGCCATGAACTGGTTCATGTCGTTGCTCTGGACGATTCCGGCGCGCTGCAGGTCGAGCACCTGATCGCCGATCGCGACGCCGATGCGCCAATCGCTCTCGCCATTGCAGCGAAACCTGCCGAATGGCAGGTTCTGAATCGGGAAATCGGCGGCGGGATCGTTGGCCGATGCGACCCAACTCGTCACCGCCGGGTCATGCGTGTGATTGAGCGACGCACTCATCGCCGGCCCGGATCGAAATGGCGCTTCAGGCCCTGCCAGCAGCGGAAGTAGTCGCTCTGCAATTGGCCCGATTCGAGCGCGTAGCGCGTCGGGCGCAGCGCACATCGCGTCTCGAACATGAAGGCCATCGTGTCGCGGATGACATCCGGCTTCGAGAGATCGGCGCGGCTCGCCTTTTCGAACGTGTCGGCGTCCGGCCCATGCCCGCTCATGCTGTTGTGCAGACTCGCTCCGCCCGGCAAAAAGCCTTCGGCCTTGGCGTCGTAGGTTCCATGGATCAGCCCCATGAACTCACTGGCGATGTTGCGGTGAAACCAAGGTGGGCGGAACGTGTCCTGCATCGCGAGAATACGGGGCGGAAAAATCACGAAGTCGATTGTGCTGACGCCCGGCGTGTCCGAGGGCGAATGCAGCACGAGGAAGATAGACGGATCCGGATGGTCATAGCTGATCGATCCGATGGCGTTGAACCGCCGCAGGTCATATTTGTAGGGCGCGTAGTTGCCGTGCCAGGCGACGACGTCGATCGGCGAGTGATCCATCTGCGCGGACCACAAGTTGCCCATGAATTTTGCGACCAGTTCGTATGGACCATCGATGTCTTCATAGGACGCGACCGGCGTCAGGAAGTCGCGCGGGTTGGCCAGGCCGTTCGAACCCAGCGGACCGCGGTCGGGCAGGCGGAAATTGGCGCCGAAGTTCTCGCAGATGTAGCCGCGTGCCTCGCCGTCGGTCAACTCGACGCGAAAGCGCACGCCGCGCGGGATCACGACGATCTCCTGCGGCTCGGCTTCAATTACGCCAAGCTCGGTGACGAAGCGAAGCCTGCCCTGCTGCGGCACGATCAGCAGCTCGCCGTCGGCGTTGTAGAACGCCCGGCGGGTCATCGACCGGTTGGCTGCATACAGGTGCACGCCCGCGCCGCTTTGCGCATGCGGATCGCCGGTGCCCGCCATCGTAACCATTCCCTCGACGAAGTCCGTCGCCGTGGAAGGCATCGGCATCGGGTTCCAGCGCAACTGGTTGGGCGAGGTGGGCAGCGCACTGAAGTCGCTGGTAATCGAACCGGCATCGATGCGCTCGAACGGCTTGTGCATCGCCGACGGGCGAATACGATAGAGCCACGAACGGCGATTGTCGCCGCGCAATGCGGTAAAGGCGCTGCCCGACAGTTGCTCGGCGTACAACCCATACGGACAGCGCTGAGGCGAATTGCGGCCCACCGGCAGTGCATCCGGCAGCGCCTCGGTGGCGAACTCGTTGCCGAAGCCCGAAAGATACGCGGCGTCCATTGAGTTACTCCGTCTTCAGCACGCCGCGACGCATCTGATCGAGCTCCATGCTCTCGAACAAGGCCTTGAAGTTGCCTTCGCCGAATCCCTGGTCGCCCTTGCGCTGGATGAACTCGAAGAAAATCGGACCGAGCTGATTCTCGCTGAAGATCTGCAGCAGCAGTTCGCCGGGCTTCCCGTCCAGCAGGATCTTGCGCGCCTTCAGCGCCGCGACGTCCTCGCCATGACCCGGGATGCGCTTGTCGAGAAGCTCGTAGTACGTGTCGATCGTATCGAGCAACTGCACACCGCTGGCACGCAACGCATCCACTGTATTGAGAAGATCGCCCGACCCCATGGCGATGTGCTGGATGCCCTCGCCCCGGTATCGCTCCAGATACTCCGTGATCTGTCCCGCCGTTTGATTGCCCTCTTCGTTGATCGGGATGCGAATCTTGCCGCACGGACTCGTCAGCGCCTTGCTTTTGACGCCGGTCACCTGGCCCTCGATGTCGAAATAGCGGATCTCCCTGAAGTTGAAAAGGCGTTCGTAGAACTCCACCCACTCGGCCATGCGGCCGCGATGCACATTGTGCGTGAGGTGGTCGATATACTGCAGGCCGTTGCCAAAGGGGTTCAACTCAGCTCCGGGCAGCGGCACGAAGTCGACATCGAAGAAGCCGATGTTTGCGATGTCCCCATCTTTTGCGCCGTCCTTTCCGCGCCAGCGGTCCACCAGGTAGATCAGCGAGTCGCCGATGCCCTTGATGGCTGGAATATTCAGCTCGCCCGGGCCTGCCTGGCCGGCGTAACCCCAGGCACCAAGCGACACCGCGCGCTGATACGCTGCCCTGGCATCCTGCACCCGGAAGGCGATCGCGCACACGCTGGGTCCATGAAGGCGCGCGAAACGCTGCGCGAACGAATCGGGCTCGGCATTCAGTATGAAATTTATTTCGCCCTGGCGATAGAGCGTGACGTTTTTGTGGCGGTGCCTGGCGATGGGCTTGAAACCCATGCGTTCGAACACCGCGGCCATGGCGGCCGGATCGGGCGCGGCATATTCGATGAACTCGAAACCGTCGGTGCCCATGGGGTTTTCCCATGCGGAGGGAGTCTTGATCTGCACTGGATGCTCCTGCCTGGAGGCTATTGCCGGATGCAAATTATGAACGTATCAATGGGCAATTTGTGTTCGTTCCATAGCCCCAAAAGCAGTTGTAGTGCACAATAAACGCATGGATTCCGATTCGAACGACGATTTGTTGCTGGACCGCTTCGATGTCCGGTTGCTGGACGCCTTGCAGAAAAACGCCCAAGCGACAAACCAGGAGCTGGGTGTCCAGGTGCACCTGTCCGCGTCGCAGGTCAGCCGGCGCGTCCAGCGACTCGAATCAGCGGGATTTATCCAACAGCATGTCGTCCTGCTCGATCCCACCCTCGTCGGACTTCACGTGCGCGCCTTTACCTATGTCACTCTCGCGCGGCACGGCGGTGAGGAAGGTCTGGGGTTCGAGCGTGATGTCGCCGCCTTTCCCGAGGTACTCGACTGTTACGCGGTAACGGGAGAGTCCGACTATATATTGCACATCGTCGCGCCCAGCCTTACTGAATTCTCGGAGTCGGTACTGAAGAAGTTGATCCGGCTGCGCGGCGTGGCCCATGTTCGTTCCAATATCGTTCTCGATCGCATCAAATCGACTACGCAATTGCCGCTAAGCCAGATCGGTCGCCGGCAGGGTCCATCACGTCTGGTTCGTTTGGTGGAGCGCGTCAATCAGGAAGTGTCTTAGGGCGAGTTGATTTAAAGAATCAGATCGCCATTCTTTCGGCCGCGCTCGTTACGCCGGGGGCTTGCCGTCGGGCCATACCGGGCTTTGTGCCAGTTCCTCCCAGGCAATCGGCGCACGGCATTGACGCTCCGCTTTCTCGGGATCGATGTTCGCATTCCACTGCGCTGCGACGTAGCGATTGCCGTTGATTCGATTCGCGGTATCGGAACACAGCCATACGATCGGCGGCGCCATGACCGCGGGCGGGATCAGGTTCTCGCGCTCGAATCCCGATTCCGCCGGCACCATGGGCGTGTCGGCCGGCCCGCCGGGAACCACCACGTTGACCGTTACGCCACTGCCTTCGAATTCCTTGGCGTGCGCGGCGCTCATTGCCTCGACGCCGGCCTTGCAAGGACCATAGGGCTGGAATCCGCCACGCAGCATCGTGAAGAAGCTGGTGGTGACGTTGATGATCCGGCCCCAGCGCTGGTCCAGCAGGTGCCCGATCGCCGCCCGCGTCATGTTCCACGCGCCCGAGAAATTCACGGCCACGAAACGCTGCCACATCTCGGGCGCGATCTCGCGAATATCAACGAGTCTGACCATGTGATCCGGGCGGATGATGCTCATGCCCAACGCGCCGTTATTGATCAGAATGTGCAGGCCGGCAAGCTTGTCGAGGGTGTTGGCCACGGCATCCTCGCAGGCCGCGTAATCGGCGATGTCCGCAACCTGCACCGCGAAGCGTCTCCTGGCTTCGTCGGGCAGGCTGTCCTGCAGCGCACGGAGCCCGCCGCGATTGACGTCGAGCGCCATCACATTTGCGCCTTGGGCGAGGAGCGCCCGCACCAGCACGATCCCGAAGCCGCCCGCCGCCCCCGTCACGAGGGCCGTTTTTCCTTGCAAGCGTCCGCTCATCTGCCGCCTCCCCCGTAATGGAGAAAATCAACCGCCGAGGTATGCCTTTCTCACCTCGGCATTGCGTGCCAGTTCCGCACCGGTGCCGCAGAGCTTGACGCGACCGTTTTCGAGCACGTAAGCATGATCGGCGAGATCCAGCGCGACCGAGGCCATCTGTTCCACCAGCACGATCGTGGCGCCCTCGTTCTTCAAACCGCGGATGGTTTGGGCAATGTTCTGGATGATCAACGGCGCGAGGCCCATGGACGGTTCATCCATCAAGATAAGCTTCGGCTCGAGCATCAGACCGCGCGAAATGGCAAGCATCTGCTGCTCGCCGCCGGAAAGCGTGCCCGCAAGTTGCATCCGGCGGGTGCGCAGGACGGGAAACCGGTCGAGCTCGCGCTCCACGATCTCCCTGACGCGATCGCGCTGCCCGGGCAATCTGATGTACGCGCCTAACAGCAGATTGTCCTCGACGGTCTGATCCGCAAAGATCTGACGGCCTTCCAGGATGTGGGCGATGCCCAGCCTGGTAATTGCATGAGGCGCAAGTCCCGATATCTTCCGGCCGGCCAGAAAGATGCCGCCGCCGGTGATCGGCGCAAGCCCCGAGATCGCCATCAGCGTCGACGTCTTGCCGGCTCCGTTCGAGCCGATGATCGCCGTGACCTCGCCGCTGCGCGCCTCGAGGTCGATGCCTCGCAGCGCCTCCACATGGCCATAGGTCACGGACAAGCCGCGAATGCTAAGCATCGGCCGCCACCGCATCGGTCCCGACGGTCGTGCCCAGATAGGCTTCGATGACCTTCGGGTCGCGTTGCATCTGCACCCCGCTGCCTTCCGCTATCTTCTCTCCGAAGTCGAGCACCGAGATCACGTCGGACACCCCCATGATCAGCTCCATGTGATGCTCGATGACGAGCAGCGTGACGCCGGCATCCTTGATCCTGCCGATAAGTCGCGCGAGCTGCTGCAGCTCGGTCGGGTTGACGCCCGCGGCCGGCTCGTCGAGCATCAGCAGCAGCGGCCGCACCGCGAGGGCGCGCGCGATCTCCAGCAGGCGCTGCTGCCCATAGGAAAGCTTGCTCGCCTGGTCATGTGCCCGATCCGACAGGCCAACGAATTCCAGGAGTCCCGCCGCCTTGCGCCGGCAAGCGTCTTCCTCCTCGATGGCGCCGCGCGTTTGCAGCAGATGGGCCCAGAAGCCGGCCTTGAGCTGCAGATGAAATCCGACCATGACGTTTTCCAGAACGGTCAATTCGGTAAACAACCGAATGGTCTGGAAGGTGCGGGTCATGCCGATTCGCGCCATGCGATGCGGGGCGAGCCTTTCGATCGCCGCGCCATCGAACTCGATGCGTCCGGCGCTGGGCCGATACAGCCCGGTGACCACGTTGACCAGCGTGCTCTTTCCCGAGCCGTTGGGACCGATCAGGCCGTGCACCGTGCCCGGCATGATCAGGAGATCGACTTCGTTCAAGGCGCGAATACCACCGAAGCTTTTGGTCAATCCTCTTACCGCCAGCAGCGGCGCTTCCCGCGTTCGCGGCCGCGCAATGTCGAGTGGGGTGCGATCCGGGACGATCTGCTCGGGCGCCGCCGCGAAGCGCTTCAGAAAGGCCAATTGCCGCAGGCTGCCGACAATGCCTTTCGGCAGGAACACGATGGTCACCAGGATGATCGTGCCGTACACGTAGAGCTGATATTCCCGCAGCGTCGCGAAGACAGTCGGGACGAGATTGAGGATGAGGCTTCCCACGAGCGGGCCGAATGCGGTGCCGCTGCCGCCCATCAGCACCGAGGCCAGCAGCGAGACGGAAAAGGCGAACACGAAGGAATCGCTGTTGATGAAGCCGTTCTGGTGGGCGAAGAAAACGCCGCCGATGCCCGCGCAGACCGAACTCAGTACGAAGGCCATGACCTTGTACCGGTACACGCTGATGCCGACGGATTCGGCGGCAACTTCGCTGCCCTGCACGGCGCGCAGCGTGCGCCCGATCCGCGAACGGAGCAGGTTCATGGCCAACAACTGGCAGACGAGCGCCACGGCGCCGAGCAGCCAGAAGTATTCGGTCGCGGTCATCTCCCTGCCGTTGGGCAGCGTGGGCGCGGGGATGGACATGATTCCCATCGGACCGCCGGTCAGGCTCCAGCGGTTCGCCGTCACCTCGGCCATGAAGCCGAAGGCGATCGTCACGACCGCGAGGTACGGGCCCTTGGCGCGCAGCGACGGCAGCGCCAGCAGCGCGCCGAAGATCCCTGCAAGCGCGACGCCGAGCGGCGCGCTGATCCAGAACGGCACAGCGAGCTTTGTGGCAAGCAGCGCGGTCGTGTAGGCACCCACCGCGTAAAGGCCGGCATGCCCGAGCGATATCTGGCCGGTCCAGCCAACCAGGATGTCGAGCCCGAGCGCCACGATGAAGAGAAACCCGAGGGACTGCAGGACCAGGATGAAAAACGGATCGTTCAGCACGATCGGCAACAGGACGATCGCCGCAATGGCGGCGGCCGTAAGCACATAGTGCTTCGGGCCGGCAAACGCGAAGATCGGCAGCCGCATCTCAGACCTTCGTGATGTCCTTGCGCCCCATGAGGCCGGTGGGGCGGACAGCCAGGAACAACAGCACCGCGAGGAAGGTGATGCCTTCCTTGATGTTCGAGTTGATGAGTCCGAAGACTTGCTCGAGCAGGCCGATGGTCAGCCCGCCGATCAGGATCCCGATCGGATGCTCGAGGCCGCCGAAGATCGCCGCGGCGAAGGCCTTGATGCCCGGCACCGTCCCCATGTAGGCCCAAGCGAAGGTGATCGGCGCGACCAGCACGCCGCCGAGCCCCGCGAGCGCGGAGGAAAGCACGAACGCCAGGACGATCATCCGCTTGACGTTGATCCCCATCACCGCCGCGGCATTGCGGTTGAACGCCACCGCCATCAATGCCTTGCCCAGAACGGCGCGCCTGAGGAATACCTGGACCGCGAACACGGTACCGATCGCGGCCACGATGACGAACAGCTCCTGCGGAAAGATTCCCGCCCGCCCGATGCGTATCACCTGCGAGCCGAAGGGAGACGGAAACTTGATCTGCTCCGGCCCCCAGATCTGCACCGCCGCGTTCTTGAGGATGATGCTGATCGCCACGGTACTCAGCACCCAGCTTAACGACAGCGCATGGCGCATCACCGGGCGGATCGCCACCCGCTCGAGTCCGACGCCCATGAGCGCCGTGACCGCAACGGCAATGAAGACCGCCGCCGCATAAGGCAGGCCGAGGGTTACGTAGGCAGTCAATCCGAGCAGCGCACCGGCCATCAGGAACTCGCCCTGCCCGAAGTTCAGCGCTCCGGTGGTGACGTAGGTGATGTAGTAGCCCTGGGCAATCAGGGCGTAGATACTGCCGATCGACAACCCGCTCACGATCGCCTGCCAGAGCTTGACGCCGATCGTCTCCATGCCCCCTCCCCCTCAAGAGTTCCGCTCGCGGTGCTTGCGCCGCGAGCCGGTCCGGCTGCCCAGCGCTGCCTAGTCGGCGCGCACCAATCTACCGTTTCGCCATATCGCCAGAAAACCGCTGTCGCGCCCGAGCGCTTCGTGATTCTCTTTGCTGAAGGGATGCGGCTTCATCTGGGTCAACGCGTCGTTGAAGGCGTCGATCTGTTCCAGGGCGTCGCGGATCTTGACCGGGTCCGGCCCCACCATATCGAGCGCGCGCAGCACCAGCCGCATGCCGTCGAAGGTCTGTGCCGTGGCCACCGGGAAGAAATCGCCGCCCTGGTCCTTGTACTCCTGCTCGATCCTGGCGTGGAAAGCCTTGGCCCTGTCGCTGTGATCGATCGTGTAGGAGGTCACCGCCATCACGCCTTCGACGACATCTTTGCCGCCCAGCTTCAGGAAATTCGGCGCGGTCAGCCCCCAGGTCCCGGTCCAGGGCAGGCGCAGATCGATTTTCTGCATGCTCTTCGCGAGCTGCACGCCGGCTGGCGCGAGCGAGTAAGCGATGATGAAATCGACATTGGCGTCTCTCATCTTGGTAAGTTGCGCCGTCATGTCGGTATCGTTCTGGTCGAAGACCTCGGGCCCCGCTACGATATCGAGCTTGGCATCCTTGAGCTGGCGCAGCGCCGTATCGCGGCCGCTCTGCCCCCATCCCGTCGAATCGTGCATCAGGCCGATGCGCCGATGCTTCTTCTTCACAATGTGGTCCACCATGAACGAGGTCTGGTAACCGTCATTCAGGGAGACGCGGAAGATGTAACTCTTGGGTGCGCTCTGGTAGCGCTGGATGATGGGTTCCGCAGTGGCGATGGTGTCCACCAGCGCAATCTGGTTTTTCTGCGCGATGTCGATGATCGCGAGCGCAACCCCGGAATTGACGGGACCGATGATTGCGAAGACCTTGTCGCGCGTGATCAGGCGGGTGACGTTCTCCACTCCTTTGGCGGGCTTGGTCTCGTCATCGTAGATGACGGCTTCCACCTTCTGCCCCTTGTAGCCGCCCTTGGCGTTGTAATCCTTGAGCGCGAGAAGCGCGCCGTTCTGCGCCGCCTTGCCGTAGTCCTCGGTTCCGCCGGTCAGGGACAAGTCGACGCCGACCTTCAGGTCGGCGGCGTGGATCGAACCGCCTACAAAGATCGACGCCGCCACACTCAACCCAATCGCTGCAATCTGCAATCGCTTCTGCTTATGCGTCATATTGGCCTCCTCCTTGCTTGGGATTTAGATGCGTGCGAGCGCTTTCCTTGAACGGATTGTTCGGGACCAGTGGATCAAGAATAGGTGAATTCCTCGATGAAGTACAACGCCAGCCTCTTCCACTGGCATAAGAGGCCAGGGGAAACTACGATTTAAAATTCGCTACCCATCACGACACCGTCGTCTTTAACGACGACCGGAATCGGCATAAGGCTCGCACCCTCGCAAGGACCGTCGAAGCACATGCCATCCGCGATGCGATACATCGCGCCGTGGTGCGCGCACATCAGCACCTCCCCATCGAGGATATGGAACACGTCGGGCTCGTAGTTCAGCGGGATGTGGACGTGCGCACAGCGATTGCGATAGGCGCGCACGCCTTCACCTGAACGCAGCAGCAGAACGCGGAAGCTGTCGTAGCCTTCGCCGAATACCACTTCCTTCGCGCCTTTGTCCGGGATTTCCGCCAGCATGCAAAGTGCAGTCCCTTCCGTTGGCGCAAAGGGCAGTTCCTTCCAGTCGCTCATCTACTGCTCACAGCCAAATATAACCACGATTGCCTTTTCTTCTCCTCGTGCCTTCGTGTCTTCATGGTCACCTCTGTTCAAGACCGGACCAGCCTGAAGTCGAACTCGGCGGTACAGAACGGCGCAGAAGATTTCTTGCCGTCAGGCGTCGGCCCGGCGGGATGATCCTTGAAGTCCACCACGAGGGAATGTTTGACGCCGAATACCGCGTCGGAATCGAGATACTCGTCGCCTTCGACGAACAGGTGCGTGGCGATCCGGTCGTAGCCCGGCGACGTTGCGATCACGTGCACGTGCGCGGGACGGTACGGATGCCGGCCCATGCCGAGCAGCATCCTGCCGACCGGTCCGTCGGTGGGCACCGGATAGCTGACCGGCTTCACTGTGCGAAAACCGTAGCGGCCATCCGCGCCGGTGGTGAACCTGCCGCGAGTGTAGTGTTCATTGCCGCCCGGCCGCTGCACGTCGTAGAAACCTTCGCCGTCGGTCTGCCATACATCCAGCATGGCGCCGGCAATTGGTTTGCCGCTCACGTCCAGCACCCGGCCCGATACATAGGCCGGCACGCCTGGGGCATTGCCGGCGATGTCGGCCCACATCGGCATGTCCTTCGCACCCGAAACATAGAATGGGCCGAGCACCGTGGTCTCGGTCGCGCCGCCGGGTTTGCGATGGTTGATCGCATCGACCAGCATGGATACGCCGAGCGTGTCGGACAGCAGGATGTACTCCTGCCGCTTGTCGTCGCACTTCTTGCCGGTCGCGGTCAGGAACTGGATGCCGGTGAGCCATTCGGCCTCAGTCAGCTCAGTCTCGCGCACGAAGGCGTGCAAGTGCTTGATGAGGCTGGACATGACCTGCTTGAAGCGCGGGTCCTTCGCGCCTTCCAGTTTTTCCAGCACCGTATTGATGAGATTCTGTTCGGTCAGGTTACCCATGGTCCATCCTCCGTGAAGCTTCCTTTAGTGCCTATCTATTTCAGAGACTCGAGATAACGAATCAGCTTGGCGCGCACCTTCGGATCGTCCTGGAAGTAGATCATCTGCGCCTTGGGCGCAACGGCGATGGTGTCGGTCAGCCAGGCGTCGAGCAAATCGAGGTCCCACACTTTACCTTTCAACGCTTCCTTGATGCCTTCGGAATAGACGAATCCGGGCGCGGCCGCCGCCTCACGCCCGATCAACCCGAACAAGTTCGGGCCCTGGCCGTGCTTCTCTCCCTGCTCGAACGTATGGCATTGGCTGCAGTAACGAACGGTGTACGCTTTCGCCGCGGCCAGATCGTCCGCCGCGAACAAAGGCATCGCCGTTGCGACGAATGCCACCACGACTGCGCCCTCCATAACCGCCTTCACGGCGGTAACAAACTTGCTCATCTTCCCCTCCAAATGGTCCGAATCGAAACAATGAATCCATGACTCCCGCCCACTCGGAACGACGGGGCGGACGACCGTCCGCCCCGACACCACGCGCGCGCAATCACCCTCTCGCCGGCTCCTTGTTGGCCTGATTCGCCGCGCGGTACGCGAACCCGATGATCGGTCCCAGCGTGCCGCCACCGGCCCAATAGGCGCGTCCGGATGCGGAGGCCACGCAGTTGCCCACACCGTAGAGCCCGGGAATCGGCTTGTCCGCGAGGTCCAGCACCTGGCCCTCGGGATTGGTCTTCGGCCCGCCCTTGGTGTCGAGCGTGCCACCGGTGACGAACGCCGCGTAGTACGGCCCCTTGTCGCTGATCGGCCACATGGTCGGATTCTTGCGGCCCGGTTCGTCCTTGACGTTGCCGTTGAACAGCAGATCGACGCCGCGCTCACCGCGATGGAAGTCGAGATCCTTGCCCGTCCTGGCGAATTCGTTGAAGCGCGCGATGCTCGCCTTGAGGTTGGCGACGTATTCGGCCGTGATGCGCATGCCACCATTCTGCCCGGCGTATTTCTGCAGGCGCGCGTCGATGTTCGCGGCGAGTTCCTCCAACGTGGCGCCCTTGATGACATGGCGGTCATCGATGCTGGGCGGCACGATCAGGCGGCCGTATTCATGGCTCGCCGAATGGTCCTGCGCGCGCTGATCCCAGATCGAGGTCAGGATGAGGTAAGGGAACTCCGCGTTGGCGCCGTCCCACTCGAAGAATTTCTGCGCCAGTTCGTTGTAGTGCAGCTTCTCGTTGACCACGCGCTTGCCGCGCTTGTCCACGAAAATCATCGAATCGCCCGCCACCGAGAAGCAGCCGATCATCGAAGGGTCCTTGGCGATCGCTTTCTCGAACGAGATCGGGCACATCCACGCGTAGTTCATGTTGCGCAGTTGCACGCCCAGGGTGCTCGAGATGCGCACGAAGTCGCCTTCGTTGGTCATTGCGGCACAGCCGCCGTAGGCCGGGACGGAGAGAAAGTTCTTGCGCAGTTCCTCATCGTGGGTGAAGCCGCCGGTCGCGAAGATCACGGCCTTGCGGGCCTTGACGCGGATCATGCCGTCATCGTTCTGGACCTCGACTCCGATGACCTCGCCCTTGTCGTTGCGGATCACTTTCTGCACGCGGTGCCCGGTCCTGATGGTCACGCCGTCGCGCCGGCACGCCGTCGACAGAGTGCGGGTCGCGACCTGACCGCCGTCGGACATGGAGGGCGCGCCGTCCTTGGGGAAGAGAACCCGGCCGGTCGCGCCGATGGTCTCCATTTCCGCGAAGTAATCCGGCACAGGAGCCACGTGCCGATACGGCAACGCGCCTTTCTCCGCCAGCAGTTCGGTGCCCACCGACGCACTATCGTAGATCGCCTCGCACATGCTGTATTCCCACTCGGAAAGCCCATAGCGGGGATGATTGGGATCGAAGTACTGCGGCTGGCTCAAGCGTGCGACGTAGCGCAGGAAGTGCTGCTTGTCGTCCGGCATGCCGGCCTTGCGCATGCCGGCATTGTTGGGCACCCAGTACCAGTAGGCCGCCTTGAACGACGTTCCTCCCAGCGTCGCCGCCTTTTCCAGCACCATGACCTTGTTGCCGAGCCAGCGGGAGAACAGTGCCGATGGCAATCCTGCGCCACCGCCGCCGACCACGACGATGTCGTACTCGGCATCAAAAGTTTCGGCAGCGGCGGCTTCCTTGCTCGATAGAGTTATTGCCCCAAAGGTTGCGGCAGCGGTACCGGCCCCGGCGACTTTGAGGAAGTCTCGACGCGAAGAATTTGGAGTTTCGTTTGACGGTTGTTTCTGATCCATGGCTCCTCCTGTGAAGTTGGTGAACGTTGGCACATGCAACTAACGAACTCGTGCAACTCGTTATCCCTGGGCACGCGCGATCGGCGCGTCGGCCTAAGGTCTCCTGTCATTCGCTCCGGCATCGGTCGGCAGCAACAGCCGGCGTTGGACGGGGAAGAAATGAAGGCCGTATTTGTGCGAAATCCAGCCCCACAATCCGCGCGGAAACTTGATCGTGACCAAAATCGCCAGCAGCCCTAGCCCGACCAGATACCAGGTACCGTAATCGGAGAAGAACTTGTTCAACAAATAGAACAGCACCACGCCCATGATCGGACCTTCTATCGTGCCGATGCCGCCGATCATGACGATGAAAATCGAGAACGCGGTCCAGTTCACGGTGAAGGCCGCATCCGGGGAAATGCGCAGGTTGCCGAGGAAATACAGCGCCCCCGCCAACCCTGCACCGAACGCAGCAACCAGATACACACCAAGCTTGGTGGCACGCACGTTCACGCCCTGGCTTTCGGAAGCGACTTCGCTGTCGCGGATGGCGAGCAATGCCAGGCCCTGGCGCGAACGCAGGAACCAGTACACAAGTGCAACCGACGCGAACGCGGACACCAGGCACAACCAGAAAGTCACCGACACCCGCGTTGCCTTGTCGATGCCGCGCAGCGCGGTAAGACTCGTGCCGGAGCCGCCGCCGACCGCGGAGACATTGGCGATGGAGAGCCGGAACACTTCCGAGATCACCCAGGTGCCGATGGCGAAATAACCGCCCTGCAACCGGAACGCCGCCACCGAAACCGGCAGGGCAACCAGCATCGTCAGCAGCGCGGCGATCGGCACGGCCACGAAGGGATTGATACCGAAGAAGTTGCCCATCACCAGCATGGCGTAACCGCCCAGACCGAGGAATGCCTGCTGGCCGATGGACACCATGCCGCCATAGCCGGCGAGCAGGTTCCACATCATGGCGAAAATCAGATAGCAGGCCATCTCGTTGAACTCGCGCATCCAGCCGGCATCCGCCCAGAACGGAAATGTCGCGAGGAACGAAGCAAGGATGAGCGCTAGCACGCCGCCGACACGGCTCGCACGCGTCGCTCTTTCTACTACATAGGACATCAAACCTCCACCCAACGCAGAGGCGCAGAGGACACGGAGGACACAGAGGAATGCGATGTCAGGAGAAATATGTGCGATAGAAGTCGCAGGGTGTGTCTACATTCATCTGAGTAGCCCGCGCATCGACACCAAATTGCCAGCCGTCTCATTTTCCGCATCCTCTGCGCTCTCATGTTTTTCTCTGCGCCTTAAGGTGAAACACTCAAGGGAACACTTGGAGCTGAAGCTGCTGCGTTGGGTGTAGTCATTGGGTCTTAGGAAACAAACCAGAAGGACGAAACAGAAGCATGGTCAGGAACACGATGTGCCCGAACCAGATGCCCCACCCCGGATCGAAGCGGAACCCGATGGCCTGGGTTACACCGAGGAGGATGCCCCCGGCCAGGGTGCCGTAGAACGATCCCATGCCGCCGATGATTACCGCTTCGAACGCGAACAGCAGCAGCGCAGGGCCGTCCGAAGGCGAGACCGTCGTTTTCATGCCATGCAGCGTCCCGGCGAACACGATCAGCAGAAAGGCGATGCCGGTCGCCAGTGCGTAGACGTGGCGATAGTCGAGGCCCATCAGTTCGGCGGCGTCGCGATCGTCGCTCACCGCGCGGAACGCCCGGCCGAGCGGCGTGTGGTCGAACAGCCACTGCATCGCAATCGCCATCGCCACGGCAATGAAGAAGATCATCAGCGGCAGCGTGCCGACCGCCAGTCCACCGGCCAACGCAATGCTCGCGGTATTGAAGCCGCCCGACTCGATCGAGCGGGGATCGGCGGTATAGATTTCCTGCAACAGGTTCTGGATCACGATCGCGAGCCCGAACGTCACCACCAGCGACGGCAGCGGATCGCGCCCGAGCGTGCCGTTCAGCACAAAGCGCTGCAGGCCGTAGCCGGCCGCGAAGCCGACCGGCAGCAGCAGTCCCAGTGCAATCCATGGCGCAACCGCCGGCGTCATGCCGAGCGCAGCCACCACCGAGAACGCCGCAAAAGCAGCGAGGATAATGAAGTCGCCGTGCGCGGTATTCGTCAGCCGCATCACGCCGAAGATCAGCGACTGCCCCATGGCGAACAGGGCGTACAGGCCGCCGAGAAGGATGCCCTGGGTGAGGGTGTCTAGCATTGGAAGAGCCGTGACGGCGTGATGGTCGTGACGACGTGACGACGTGATTGGTAACTGGTGATTGGTGATTGGCGGTTGTACATTCGCTCTTACTCAGTCCTCAGCACTCTGCCCTTCGTCTACACGCCAAAATAGGCGTGCGAAATCTGCTCCCTCGTCAGCTCCCTGCTGATACCGCTGAGCGTCACCCTCCCCTCCTGCAAGCAATACAGCCGGCTCGACACCTTCTGCGCCAGGCCGACGTCCTGCTCGACGATGATCGCGGTCATGCCGTCCGAGCAGACACGGGGCAGCGCATCGTAGATCTCCTTCACCACGATCGGCGCGAGCCCAAGGGAGAGTTCATCGCAGATCAGCAGCTTCGGATTGCTCATCAGCGCGCGGCCGATCGCCGCCATCTGTTGCTGCCCGCCCGACAGCGCCGTTGCGGGACTGTGTCGTCTTTCGTTCAGAATTGGAAACAGCGCGTAGACCGCATCGAGAGTCCACGGACCGGTGCGCTTTGCGTACGCACCCATCAGCAGGTTTTCCTCGACCGACAGGCTGGGAAACAAGCGGCGGCCTTCGGGCACCATGGCAATTCCACGCTGCACGATCTTGCCGGGCGCGACGCCGCCGATCGGCTGGCCGTCGAATACGATTGCATCCGCACCCGCCCTGAGCAAACCGCAAACGGTTTTCAGGAAGGTCGACTTGCCCGCGCCGTTGGAGCCGATCATCGCGACGATTTCGCCGCGCTGAATTTCGAAATCGATGCCGAACAGCGCCTGGAAGTCGCCGTAGAAAGACTCGAGTTTATTTGTCGCCAGCAATGCCATGGTGTCTAGGTCAACACCCAACACAGATACCCTACGTGCGTAGCACGTCGGAGTACCCTTTTAGGCGCGGAGATCGCAGAGGGCGCAGAGGAAAACAATAGCGGGAGAGAACCCGCGGCAAGGTCGGGCGGCGCATGTAGATAAGCGCCATTGCACTCAAAGAAAATTCTACCCGTCCAAGATCCATTCATAATTCTTTTCCTCTGCGTCCTCTTGTTCTTCTCTGCGCCTCTGCGTTGAAGATCTTGACCTTGCTCTAAACTTCCAGGCCCATGTAAACACGCCGGACCTCGGGATCGTTCATCACCGTGGACGGCTCGCCTTCGGCGAGCTTCTGACCGAAGTTGATGACGAACAACCGATCCGCAACGGCGAGCAGCGCGTGCACCACATGCTCGATCCAGATCATGGTCACGCCCTGCGTCTTGATGCGGCGGATTTCCTCGACCAGTTCGACTGCTTCGTGCTCGGTCAGTCCGCCGGCGATTTCGTCGAGCAGCAGCACTTTCGGTTGCGTCGCCAGCGCGCGCGCGAGTTCGAGACGTTTGCGATCGAGCAAGTTCAGGTTGCCGGCGAGCCGGTTTGCTTTCGCCAGCAATCTGGTTTCACGCAGGATCTCCACCGCGTGCGCGTAGGTTGCCTTCTCCGAGGTTCCCGTGCCGAACGAAGCCGCGGCGACAAGGTTCTCGAACACGGTCATCGCGCCGAAAGGCTGCGGAATCTGATAGGAACGGCCGATGCCGGAGCGGCAGCGGTGATGCGGCGGTTGAAAGGTCACGTCCTCCCCGCCGAAAAGCACGCGGCCGGAATCGGCATGGAAATCGCCGCTGATCAGGTTGAACAGCGTCGTCTTGCCCGCCCCGTTGGGGCCGAGAATGCCCAGCGTCTCGCCTTCGGTGACCGACAGCGTGATGCCGTCGGTCACCTTGAGCGCGCCAAAGCTCTTACTGACGTTCTCGAGCGCGAGAATCGCCGGCATCCATTTCGCTCCGGAGAAAAAAATCAGGCTCAGGCAATCAGTTTGAGTTTACCGCCGGTCGGAATATTGGGCGTCTGCGAGTTGTTGACGATCACCAGTTCGTACTTGTGTTTTGTGCCCTTGACCCATTGGCCAAGCACCAGCGGCGTCTTGCTCACGTTCTTGAACGGTCCGCCGCCGCCCCACTTCACGTCGCCGACTACGGTCTTCAGGTTCGTCGCGGCGACCGCATCGCGAATCGACGCGTGACTGCCGAGATCTTTGGTGCGCTTCAACGCATCGACCGCCACTTCGAACAACGCGTGGGCGAAGCCGATCGGCTGCGTCCACTGCCGCTTGGTCGCAGTCTCGTAGGATTCGGCAAGCTGCTTCGCGCTCTGCTTGGTCAGCGATGACGTGAACGGATGCGAAGGCGACCACCAGACTTCGGACGACAGGCCGTCGCCGAGATCGCCGAGCGCCTCGATCGCGCCGGGGAACAGCAGCGCCTTGCCCAGCGTAACGACCTTCGGCTTGAAGCCCTGCTGCTTTGCCTGCGTCAGGAAGGTCTTGGCATCAGGAGGAATCACGACGCCGGTGACGATCTCGATGTTGTCTTTCTTGAACGCCGCGATCTGCGCTGAGAAATCGTTGTTCATGTTCTGGAAGCGGCCCGGATCGAGCAGCGTGAAGCCTTCCTTCGCCAGCGGTCCGGGGAAGCCGCGTTCCTTGTCGCCCCAGGCATTGCCGTCACCATCGTTCGGGAACAAGCCGCCCACCTTCTTGTTGGTCTGCACCGATTTCCAGCCGGCGAGGAAATTGCCGATCACGTCCTCGAGTCCCCAGAACATGTGATAAGTCCAATCGAAGCCCTTCGCCGGGTCGCCCTTGCGGCCGAAAAACCAGGGCTGCCATGGCGCCACCGTGGAGATGCAGGGAATCTCGTTCAGTTCGCAGGCATCTGACACGGGGTTGGTGGTTTCCGGTGTCGACGACACCAGCATGAGGTCGATCTTCTCCTTGAGGATGAGGTCGTTCGCGACTTCGCCGGCGCGGTTGGGGCTGGACTGACTGTCCTTCTGCACGATGGAGACCGCGACCTTCCTGCCGCCGAGGTCGATGCCTCCGGCGAACAGCTTGACCATTTGCCCGATGATGAACGCATCGGCTTCGCCGAACGGCGCGAGCGGACCGGTCTGCGGCGAAACGAAACCGATCTTGACAGTCTTCTCCTGCGCGAATACAAGCGACGGGACGCCTAACGCCGCGGTGCCGGCGATGGCGCCGCCGGCCTGGATCAGCGCACGACGGCGCTGGAATCGATTGCTCTGCATGACTTCTCCTCCTCTGTTTATATGGTGATGGAGCTGCTGCGGTGTGAAGCGGACGCTACCCGGGCCGGTTTCCCTCCCAGGCATTCTGCAAAAGCTGCCGGATAGCCGCGTATTCGATCGGACGCGGGTTGTAATAGGGATTCTGCGTCGCGAGCCGCGCCGCTTCGTCGAGCGACTCGGCTTTCATGCCGACATCTCTGAGCGCGAGCGGTGCGCCGATTTTCTGCGCCAGGTCGTAGAGTCCGGCTGCGGGCTCGACACCGTCGAGCGCGCGCGAGATGCGCGCCATCGCCGCCGGCGCGGCGTCGCGGTTGTAGCGCACGGCATGCGGCAGGATGATGGTGTGCGTCTCGGCGTGCGGCAGGTTGTACGTGCCACCGACGGTGTGGCAGAGCTTGTGATGGATCGCCATGCCGACGTTGCCGAGGCAGGCGCCCGCGAGCCAGGCGCCGTATAACGCGTCGGCGCGCGCATCGAGATTGTCCGGCTGCGATACCACGACCGGCAGGCTGGACGCCAGGGTGCGGATGCCCTCTTCCGCCATCAGCGATGTGATCGGATTCGCGTCCTGCGCGTACAGCGCTTCCACGCAATGCGCGATCGCGTTCAAGCCGCTCGGGCCGGCGATTTTCGCCGGCAGCGTCATGGTCAGCAGCGGATCGTAGATCACGGTCTTCGGCAGCACCCGCGGGTCACGGCCGGTTTTCTTCTGGCCCTGCGCGGTGATGCCGTAGATCGGCGTCATCTCCGAACCGGCGAACGTGGTCGGGATCGCCAGGATGGGCAGATCCGAAGTCAGCGCGATTGCCTTGCCCAGCCCGATGGTGGATCCGCCGCCGATCGCCACGCAGCAATCGGCGTTCAATGACTTCGCCACCTCGCGCGCCGCTTCAGCCGTTTCGATCGGCACGTGCATCACGGCCTTGTCGTACACACCCGCCGAACGGGCGCCGAGACGCTTCGACACGCCCTCGGCGGACGCGCGCTGCTCCGGCGTGGATAACACCAGCGCGCGGTGTGCGCCGAGGCGCTCGATCTCCGCGACGACATCATCCAGTGCGCCCATACGGAACACCACACGCGACGGCTGACTGCTGTAGACGAAAGTTCTCACGCTCTGAATCCGGTTAAATCCTGAACCACGGAGGACACGGAGACCACGGAGAGAAGCCGAGGCTCCGCAAGATCACTGAATGGCTGCCTGTATTCATCGATCGGTCATTTTCCTTGCGCATAGTCCACAAACAGATACTTTCTCCACCGAATTTTCCGCCCTTCTCCGTGCTCTCCGTGTCCTCCGTGATTCAAGACCTAACGGGAGTACCAAGGGGGAATCTTCGCGTCCACGTTGACCCACACCGACTTGGCCTCGGTGTAGTCGTACATCGCCTCGAAGCCCATTTCGCGTCCGTAGCCGGACCTGCCGAACCCGCCGAACGGCGAACCGGGATTTACCCGCTTGTAGCAGTTGATCCAGATCATGCCGCTGCGCATCGCGCCCGCGATGCGGTGCGCACGCTGCAGATTGGTGGTCCACAGTCCGCCGCCCAATCCGTAGTCGGTGCCGTTGGCAATGGCCAGCACTTCGTCGTCGTCCCGGAACGTGGTCACGGTCACGAACGGGCCGAACACTTCTTCCTGCGACACGCGATCGGTCGGCTTCGCCCGCACCACCGTCGGTTCGACGTAGCAGCCTTTGGCAAGATCGTCGCGCTCCGGCGGCTTGCCGCCGAGCAGGATTTCGCCGCCCTGCTCCTTGGCGACATTCACGTAGGAAAGCACGCGGTCGCGGTGCAACTGCGAGGTGAGCGGCCCCATCTCGGTTTCCGTGTCGAGCGGGTTGCCGATCCGGATCGAGCGCGCCAGCTTGAGGAAGCCTTCGAGGAACGGCTCGGCGATCTTTTCATGCAGGATCAGCCGCGAACCGGCGATGCACGCCTGCCCCTGGTTGTGGAAGATGGCAAAGGCCGAGCCGTTGATCGCCGCCGGCAGGAAGGCATCGTCGAACACGATGTTGGCGCCTTTGCCGCCGAGTTCGAGTTGCACGCGCTTCAGATTGCCGCTGGACGCCTGCACGATCTTGCGTCCGACCGCGGTCGAGCCGGTGAACGCGATCTTGTCGACACCCGGGTGCTCGGCGAGATACTGCCCGGCAATGTTGCCGTAGCCGGGCAGAATGTTGATCACGCCTTTCGGAAATCCGACCTGGCGCGCGAGCTCCGCAATCTTCAGCGTGGAGAGCGGCGTCAGTTCCGCGGGCTTCATCACCACCGTGTTGCCCGCGGCCAGCGCCGGGCCCATCTTCCAACTGGTGAACATCAGCGGGAAATTCCACGGCACGATCTGGCCGACCACCCCGACCGGTTCACGCAACACGTAATTCAGAAACCCCTGCTCCACCGGCACCACGCTGCCCTGGAACTTGTCCGCCATGCCGCCGAAGTAGCGGAAGGTCACGGCCGTTCTGACAACATCCAGCCCACGGGTATCGCGCAGAGGATGGCCGGTGTCGATGGACTCCAGCTTCGCCAGTTCATCGGCGTTCGCTTCGATGGCATCGGCCAGCTTCAGCAGCAGCAGGCCGCGGTCCGCCGCCCCCAGTTTCGCCCATGCCGGGAAAGCTCGACGCGCCGCATCGACGGCACGATCGACGTCGGCCTTCTTCGCCTCGGCAACCTCGGTGATCAGCGAGTTGTCGTGCGGATTGAGGACAGCGATGCGCGAGCGCTCTTCGCTGTCGACGAACTCCCCGTCGATGAACAGCTTGTCTTGAATCATTGTCATTCTTCTGCGACAGGGGCTAGGGGTGAGGGACTAGGGACTAGGGGCTAGGGTGTAGAGCCTGATAGTGCGTAGCGCTTCAACCCTAACCCCTAGACCCTAGCCCCTAGCCCCTGCTTCTCCCCTAGCCCCTGTTTCTCAGAACTCGACCGGATACGGTTTGAGTTCTCCACGGTCGTAGCGCTTCGGCAAATCCGGCGTGACGTTCTCCCACACCAGCAGCATCGAGCGCTTGGTGGAAAAACCTTTATGGCGAATATCAGCAGGCATGGCGGCCACGTCGCCGGCATTCATGGTCACGCGTGCGCGCGGCGCACCGGTATTCTTGTCCGCGACTTCCCAGACGATCGTGTCGGACAACTGGACGAACCACTCGACCCGGTCGTTGCCGTGGAAGATCGGCAGGATGTATTCCTCGGTGGTCGGGCAGAACAGGCTGGCTTTGCACACGGATGTCACCGACGGATTCCAGGTGACGTCCGAACGGGACAGATACTTGAAGAGGTTGAAGCCACGCAACTCCTTCTCGAAACCAGGCTCGGCGAGGATTTCCGGCTCGTCCTGCGCCACATCCTGGAACTGGCGATTGACCGGCAGATCGTCGCGCAGCGGCGAATCGCCGTCCAGTCCGGGCATGCGCTTGGTCGCGACGCGGAAGCGTTCGATCGCGGCGATGTTGTCGCCGTGCTTGAAGCCGAACGCACTGCCGGTTTCTTCGGGTGCGGCGAACGGATCGAATCCCTCGTTGACCCAGTCGGCCAGGATCGCCTTGAATGTCGCCGTGATCACCGGCGTGGCGAATTGCTCGGTATAGTCGACACCCGCCTTCTTCAGCGAGTCGTTGTAGGCGCCCGCGTACAGGTCGACCTTGCCGTAGAGGTTGCGGGTGCCGAGCACCTCGTCGAAATTCACCCAGCCGTAGAAAAATCCCCAGGCGATGTCGCGCATCAGCGCGCGCAGAAACGCATCGGCAGGCAACTGGTGCGAGCGCGTCTCGCCCTTGGCGGGCCACTTGATGGTGACGAAATAGGCATCGCGGCTGAACGCGAACGAGCCCAGATGGAAGGAACGGTAACCGGTCACGCGGTCCGGCCCGGTGGCAATCACGTTTTGTACTGTGTCCATGACGTTTCCCCTGTTCGGAATGCTGAAAGGATGCTTAAGTCCGGGAATTACTGGTGGCAGATCTCGCCCCACTTCTCGACCGAGTTCTCGCCAAGAATGGTCTGCAGCAGCAGCACGCCGCGCTTCTTTGCGCGGAACTGATAGGCCGCGCCCGCAGGCAGCAACGCCTGGTGGCCGCGCTTGAGCTTGATCACACCCATTTTCTTTCCCGACGGCGCGCCCTGGATGCGCACGCTGCCCTCCTTGCTCGCCGGCGCAATCTTTTGCGCGTCGTCGAGCTTGATGTAATGCACTTCGATCTCGCCCTCCATCGCCACCGCGAATTCATCGTGCGACGCCGCGAACCACGCGGAATCGCCCTCCGCGCGCAGGGCCTCGATTACGTATTGCAGATTCTTGCCGACGACGACTTTCTCGTAAGGTTTCGAGCGGTTCGCCACGTCGAAGACGTTCGAGAAGACGTAGTGCTTGGCGTTGTCGTTGATGAGTTCGATGGTTCCCTTCTCGAACTTGTCCAGGGAACCGAAACGGGTCTGATATTGCATGGGATCTCCTCCTCGCAGTGTTTGCGGCTCTGGGGCGGACCGTGCGCTTACGCCCGCCGGTCTTTCCTTTGTGATGCGTCCGGGTCGCTGAAGCCACGGCACGTTCGACGAAGGGTAGCCCGGGAGAGAGTCGCGGGGAATAGCCGCGGCGTTCTGAAATTGCGAACGCGCCGGTCGGATTTGGACAAGCGAAATGTCGCGCCGCCGCAAACGGCGGCCATGCACGATCAGAAGTCTTCGCCGGGGCCCGGTTCCAGCGGCGGCAGGCCCAATGCCTGATCCCACTGGGGTTCGTTGGGAAAGCGCGTGCGCAGGAAATCGAGGAAGAGTTTGACCTTCGCGGTGGAACGGTGCGATGCGGGATAAACGGCGGACAACCACAGCGGCGGCGCGGAATATTCGGGCAGCACGCGCATCAGGCGGCGCTCGAGCAGGTCCGGCGCCGCAACCATGGTCGGCAGATAGGCGACACCGGCGCCGGCCCGCGCGAAGTCGAGCAGCAGATGCACGCTGTTGGTTTTCAGCACGGGCGACAGCGCGATCTGAAAGCGTTCCGCGCCTTTGATGAGCGGCCACTTGTCGCCCCACGGATAATACGAGTAGCAGGCGAAATCGTGGCGCAGCAAGTCCAGCGGCGTTTCGATCTCCGATTCCCCTCTGAGAAAATCCGGCGCGGCGCAGAACAGACCGCGGACCGGAAACAGGCGCCGCTCGATCAGCGAGTTCGACGCCGGTGGGAAAATCTGCAGCACCAGGTCGAGTCCTTCCTTGACCGGATCGACCACGCGATCGTTGACCATCACTTCGAAATCGATGGTCGGATAGGCACTGCGAAAATCAGTGAGCGCCTTGGAGAAATGGCCCAGCGCGAATCCGGGCAAAACGTGGATGCGCAGCGTGCCTTTGAGTGCGCTGCGCTCGCCCTGCGAGCGCAGCGACAGGTCCTGCACCTTCTGCATCAGGTCGCTGCAGTCGCGGTAATACAGTTCGCCCGATTCCGAGAGCTTGACCGCGCGCGTGGAGCGATGGAACAGCGCGACACCGAGATGCTCTTCCAGCTGCTTGACGCGCGTGGTGACGACGGATTTGGCGACGCCGATCTGGCGCGACGCGTTCGCAAAGCTCTGCGTCTCCGCCACGCGCACGAACGCTTCGATGCTGAGTATCAGGTCCACCCGCCCGTCCTTTTGGAATTCATATCACGCGGAGACCCTGCAAGGAAGCCTCTGCATCACCAGCGAGGATAGTCTGCAAAGGGATGAGCCTGCAACCGTCCGGCGACCGACGTCCAGGACGGCGCGGCGCGTCTCAGCACAACCCGTGGTGTATTTGAGGCGGCAAGCTGCTTTCTCCGCGGCCGATGGCAGCGTTGCTTCCCATTGATGCAAAGATACGTTCGCAGAACCGGTGCCGCTGCCGTTCGCACTTGGCGTCGGGGATCCGCGGTGAATGGCGGCACTTAGTGGCTCTACACTGATCGAGAAGGCTTTGCCCGGCGGGGACTGGATCGGACGGCCTGTCGGGTAGGCATTAATTTTCCGGGGCGGCTTACTGGCTTGTCAGGCACGTTCTTTCCTAAGACATCTGCGCCCTGGCGGACTTCGCCCATTTTCTGCCAAGGTTGAAATAACGACGTAATATCCCGGAGGGTGACCTCACGGGGAGGGGCATTGACCGAAACAGAAATGAAGCAGCGCCTGGCGGCGATCCTCGCCGCTGACGTGGCGGGATACTCGCGGCTGATGGCAGCCGATGAGCGTGCAACTGTTGCTGCGCTCGACGCCGCACGCGGCATCTTCCGCAGGATGGTCGAATCGAACCAGGGCCGCGTCATCGACATGGCGGGAGATTCCGTGCTCGCCGTGTTCGAAACCGCGACCGGCGCGGTGAACGCAGCAATAGCCGTCCAGAAGGAGCTCGGTTCGGCAGCGGAAAAGGTACCGGAAAACCGGCAAATGCGCTTCCGCATCGGCGTGCACCTCGGGGACGTGATGGAGAAGGCAGACGGCACGGTCTACGGCGACGGGGTGAACATCGCGGCGCGGCTGGAGAGCCTCGCTGAGCCGGGCGGCACCGTGGTCTCGGAGGCGGTACAGACCGCGCAACGCGATCGGCTGCCGACAGTGTTCGAAGACATGGGCGAGCATACGGTGAAGAACATTGCCCATCCCGTTCGCGCCTACCGCGTGCGAATCGAAGGCACAGTCGGGGGCGCTGGCGCCGCGCCGGAAGGGCACGGCGCGCCGCTCGTCCTGCCCGACAAACCGTCGATCGCAGTGCTGCCGTTCAACAACATGTCGGGAGATCCGGAGCAGGAATTTTTCGCCGATGGGGTGGTCGAGGCGATCACCGCGACGCTCTCCCGCATCCGCTCGTTTTTCGTCATCGCGCGCAATTCCGCGTTCCGCTACAAGGGCCGGGCGGTCAATGTCCCGGAGGTCGGTCGGGAACTGGGCGTACGCTATCTTCTGGAGGGCAGCGTGCAGAAGGCTGGCAACCGCCTGCGCATCACGGTGCAGTTGATCGACGCTGTTGCGAACGCGCACATCTGGGCCGATCGCGTCGATGGCACGTTGGAAGACCTCTTCGAGCTTCAGGACCGCATCACAGAACAGGTCGCAGGAGCATTGCAGCCCTCGATCCGTCTCGCCGAAATCGAGCGCGCGCGGCGCAAGCGTCCCCAGGACCTTGGCGCGTACGACTACACCATGCGCGCGATGCCCCTCGTGTGGGCGCTGGAGATGGAGGCCAGCGAGAATGCGCTGAAATTGCTGGGACAGGCGCTCGCGATCGATCCCGAGTACCCGCTCGCCCTGTCTCTCGCCGGCTGGTGCCATGCTCAGCGCATGGTCTATAACTGGACCGATGACATCGACGCGGCAAGAAGCGCGGCGCTGAGCCACGCCGAGAAGGCAGCCGAACTGAGCGGCGATGACCCGCTCATTCTCGCTGTGCTCGGGGCGGTGCACACCTTTCTGCGCAACTACGGCACCGCGCGCATCATGCTCGAACGCGCGGTGGCGCTCGATCCGAACGCGGCTTGGGCGTGGAGCCGGCTGGGCTGGGTCGAGAACTACTCCGATCATCCCGAGCGCGCGACCGAGTATTTCCAGCGCGCCCTGCGATTGAGTCCGCTCGATCCGATGAACTTCAACAACTACGTCGGCATGGGCTCGGCGAACGAGGTCGCCGAACGATATGAGGAGGCGGTGGCGTTGTACCGGCGCGCGCTGCAGGAGCGCCCGCACGCCCTCTGGATCCTGCGCAATCTCGTCTGCTCTCTGGTCGGAGCGGACCGCGTGGAGGAGGCGAAGGTTGAATTCGCGCACCTGTGCTCGGCGTATCCGGGCCTAACTGTCGCCAAATTCAAGAAGGCGATGGTTTTCTCGCCCGCCGTGCTGGATCGGATGGCCGCGCAACTGAAAACAATGGGATTGCCTGACTGACGGACCCACTGGCCACTGTCGGGTCGGACCACCCTATGCCTCAACTCTCCCGCCACGGCAAAGATCCCGGATCGCGGCGCCTGCCTGCTCTGGCGCTCAAGCTGGGGCGCGTTGTCGGACTCGCCGCATGAACCAAAGCACGCCAAAGTGCACTGCCAGCGAAAAACATAGCGCCAGGGAAAATGCGGCGGCAATACCAACTGCATGCAAAGCAAACGCAATGGTCAGGCAGAAGACGGTGAATGAATAGAATCCGTACACCATGCTGCGAAGCAGGCGGATGGTGAAGATGTTGCCGCTTGCACGGTGCGAAAAAGCGGCCAGGACGATACCCATGACGGGAAACACGGCAAACAAGCCGCTGAACTTCGGCCCAAGCACCGGCGACAGATGGGTGACCGAGACGGTCAGCACGCCACCTGCAACCGTGCGCGCGCAAAGCTCGACGGGCGAAAATGCAGCCGGGCCGATCGGCTGGGTTAGTCGCGGAAATATGTGCGGTGCAAGCACCACCGCAACGACAACCATCGCAACGATCAATGCAAACGGTGGCGCGGAGAGAACAAGCACGATCCCGATCACAAGATAAGCGGACAGGCTGATGAATAACGCGAGAAGCCAGGACATCTGCGTGGCGGCCCAGGCGTAGCTGACCGCAAACGACAACCACGCCAATCCTCCGGCCAGCGTCCCTGCTGCAGTAACGGAAGCGAATTGCGGGCCCTGCTCCAGCGCCACAAACAACAGAATCGGACCCGTAACGATCGGGAAACCCGAAAGCCAACCCGCGACGGCTGGCCCCCAATGACGGCTGGCCAGGGTAATGGCGCCGATCAGGGCCGGGACCAGAATCAGTTTTAAAATGAATAAGGTATCGATGGCTTGCTATGAACGAAGCGACGAGGGTTGCGTTTTGTCATGACTAGGTGGCACCACACAAACAATGAAGGCGCCTGGCATCTAGGTTACGGGGTCCGTGGAGAACAAGCCGGGCCGGGTACGACGATGCCGTTCCGCGCCCCTGTCACTTCATGTCAGGGCCACTCTGTCGAATACACAGCAAATATCCTATAGGGCCCAGGTTCCGTGTGCTTGAATTTTCCGCCCTCCAACAATTGCTGCGCGCGCTCGAAAGAAGCCAGCAAGCAATGCTGGTTGGTTTCCACTTCGGCAGCCAACGAGTTGCAGGACAGCGGGGAACATTCTGCGCTTGTCCTCACAGAGAAGGTCACGACATCGTAACCCTCCAATGCTTTCTCAGCCGGCAGGACGACTTGGGTTGTGAATGAAGCCTCCGGCTTGAAGGTCGTCCAATGACCTTCGGCATCATCGAACTCCAGTTCATGGACTTCGTAGAAGAAGAGCTTCGTTCCCGTCAGATCGATTGAGTTCTGCCGAGCCAACTGTACGATAATGTCTGGGGAGTCGAAAAACCAGTAGCCATTGTGTTTCCAGTAGTTAATGTAGTCGCCGAAGTCCTCCGACAAGCAACCGCTGACTGAGTAGACATCCGCCACCCGTTCGGCCTTGATCCAGTCCGGTCGAATGCTTACCCGCTTTGCCATATACCCAACCGGGATCATGCCGGCCCTAGCGATTTGGAGGGTTAAGCATTGCGTTCACGCTGGCGCTCTCATTCGGACGACTTAAGCGCCGGGCTGTAAGTGACAAAGCGCAATCGTGAATGATGCCGCCGCCGCGAGCGCCGTGATTGTCCGCACGTGGTTCCATCTCGTCCAACCGGCGGCGTAGTCGCGCCAGGCGCGGACGGCCTCGGAGTTCGACGCGTCGACGCGCGCCAGGACGTCGTTTCGCGGCACGTTGAAGGCCGCCGTCACCACAAAGTTGCCGATGAGATAGAGCGCGCCACCCGTCAACAACCAGACGGTACCCGGATGCTGCCAGTGCACAAGCGAATAGATGACCAGGAGCAGGCAAACCACGGTGGTTCCAAGGAAGAGGCCAAGGAACAACGGATTGAGAACCGCAACGTTGATGGACTGCATGGCTGCGATACCGCTGTCCGGACGGAGCCGGGCGAGGGCCTTCATCACGAAGTTCGAGAAGGCAAAGAAGAGGCCAGCCATCAGCCCGCAGCCAAGCGCGGCGAAGAACGTCACGGGGAACAGTAATTGGTCAACTAGCGGCATGGACTCGGCCCCGAAACGTGGAAAATTAATATTGACGCTCATCGGCCGCCGAAAGCGATCCCTAGAGCGTGTACTTGGTGCCCGAAAATGCGCTTTTAGTTACTTGACCGGAGCCCGTGTTACCGCGTACCGCTCAAGTCTGCTTGAGACTTTGGTAGATCGCCTGGGTATCAGCGGTTGGCTGAACCCCAAGCACAACCGACAGCAGGTCGCGACAGCGCCGGTAGACCTTCAGCGCCTCGGCATGGTTGCCGAGCTCGCGGTAGCAAATCATGAGGCCGCGGTAAAGGCTCTCGGCCAGATGGTCCAGCTCGATGCCGCGCTGATAAATGGCGGCGGCCTGCGCCCACTGCTGGTCTCGTTCGCATGACTGGGCCACACTCTCCACATAGCGCAGGAATTTGTCGCGCAGCCGCTCGCGGGCCGGGAGAATCCATGGTTGTGGCGCTTCCTGGCCCAGGAAATGGCCACGATATAGTTGCATCACGATGTCGAGGCCTTGTGCGGAGACCGCGCCGCCGTCGCGAGCACTTTCCAGTCGGCGCTCGAGTGCCCACACATCCACCCAGCAGCGCCTGGAATCGAGACTCAGCTTGCCGCTCGCCAGACTGAGGCTGTTGGCGGAGCCCAGCAACTGGCGCAGCCGATACAGCGTGTTCTCAAACGCGTGATAGGCGGCATCGCCTTCCGCATCCGGCCACAGTGCTTCGGTCAGCGCGCTCACCGCAACGTCGCTGCCGCCCAGGGCGATCAGGGCCTGCAACAGATCCAGCGGCCGTCTTTGCGTCTTGCGCGCGAAGCGGATCTCGACATCGTCCTTCAACACCAGGAATCGCCCCAGGGTATGGATCTTGATCGGCCAGGGCCACTCTTCGATGTCGCGCGCCTCGGGCACGAGGCCGTATTGCCGGATCAGGCTGTTGACGTATTGCGTATGAATTCCCGCCCGCAGCGCTTCGGCACAGAGCTGAGCCATGAACGCTGGATAGAAGCTGAACGCGAAGGACGCCGTTCCGCTGTACCGGGCCGGGTCGAATGCATCGGACAACAGCGCGTGGCAACGTTCCCGGTTGCCGCGCTTGAGCGCGATACAAGCTTCGATCAGATCATGGTCGCGCAGCGACTGCTCCAGGATGCTTCCCCGTATCAGACCCCGCGCCTCCTCCAGATATTGCAGGGCTTCCTCGTCTTTGCCGTCGGCCGCCAACGCAGCCGCCAGGTAGAACCGGAACAGCGACTGGTTGGGCTTCACGCCGACTTCGTCCATCAGCGCCATCGCCGCCCGCGCGTGTTCGACCGCGCCGGCTGTATTACCCAGAAGCATTGCGTAATTGGCTCGCGAACGATGCATCAGGCTGAGATCGAGGCGCTGCTGGGGATTGACCACGGCGTTCAAGGCCTGAAGCGTGGACGCCATGGTCGCCCGGTCGCCCTGGGCGAGCGCCAGCAGATTTCGGGCATGCAGCAATTCGGCCCGCACGCCTGTCAGGCCATGACGTTCGGCAATCTCGAAGGCCTGGTCCAGAGCGGCAGCGGCTTCTGCGTAATGCAGTTCCAGCCACAGGCGGTGGACGTAACGGACCAGCGAATACACGCGGGCCAGTGGCGCCACGTCCGGATGGCGAAGCAGGGATTCGATCAGTTGCCTGGCTTCGCGGGCACGCTCCCAGTCCGCGTTGAACCAATACAGCACCAGCACGACGGTGACGGCGCTGACTCGAAGGTTCGCATCCAGGTCGGTGACCGCGAGAGTCATGACCCGCTGGACGCAGACGGGAAGGAGAGGATGCTCCGGCCTGCGCCGCAGCAGCGCCATCAGCAGCCCCGAGTAAACCCGCAGTTCGACCTCTGCGGAGGGGAAGGCAGGATTGCGCGACAAAAGCTCGTCCAGCGCGTCGATCCAGCGATCCATGGGCTTGATGTATGCCCATTCAAAGTGATGGGTCTCGATAATCCCGGACGCCGTGACCATCTGGCCGATCTCGTCGCCGCGCTCTTTGAAGTCCGCAAACACCTGCTCGAGGATCTGGCGCGCCCGCGGGTGATCGACCTGGATCAAGGACCTCCCGTGCCAGTACGCAAGCCATGGCATCGCTTTCACCCGCTCTGCCGGCAGGGCGCTGATCCACTCGCGCAGCGTTTGCCCGCGGCCCTGGGCAAGCAGGCCGGGCGCCTGCTTCAGGATCAGTTCGGCGGCGGCGTTCCAATCATCGGCGCCGGTGTAAAGGCCGACCGCGTCTTCGAACTGGCCATTGGCTTCCAGCAACTGCGCAGCACGCCGTGCCAATTGAGTGAACTCGACGGGCGAATGGAACTCTCGCGCCCGCGCCAGCAGGAAGTCGCGGAACAGGTCGTGATATTGATAGGTGACTTCCGTACCGGCGCGCCGATCGATGAACAATTGATGCCGGTAGAGGTCGTTCAAAAGTTTCCCGGCATTGGAGCTCCCGCTCAATTGCTCGGCGAGGGCCGCCGTGACCCGGGGCAGAAAGGCGGTGGAAATCAGGATCTGCTGATCCTCGGGCGGCGCCTTGTCGAAGATCTCGCCGGCAAAGTAATTGAACGCCGCCTCGCGGGTTTCGGCCAGCACATGCTCCGGGGCAATGCCGTTACGCCGGATGCGTTCGAGCATGAGCGTCAGTCCAGCGGCCCATCCGCCGGATTGTTGATAGAGTGTGGCAAGCAAAGCCTCGTCCATGGGATGGGTCGCGCAGGCAATGCCGCGCGTTTCCTCCGGCGTCAAGCGCAGATCCTCCCAGCCCACGATCCCTACCGTCTTGTTGGCGACGAGCCTTGCAAAACGCGCGGGAGGCTCGCTGCGGCCCGCGACGATGACATTGACGCCCTCGGGAATCTCTTGCACCGAGTCCGCCAGCAGGGAATGGAACGCCACTTCGCCCAGCACTTCCTCGTAGTTGTTCAGGACCACGACCGCAGGGCGGGGTAGCCGCGCGTACAACTCACGGAAGAAACGGCGGCTGAACCCCGGCAGATCCGGAAGATATTCCGGGGTCAGCAGGGGCAGTGTTTGGTGGTCGCCCGTTAACTCTGACGCGGCCAAGCCCAGGTAGTAGAAGAAGGTGGCGGGGTCCACGTCCCCAGCGTCCACCTGGTACCACAGCCCTGGAAGCTGCCTGGCTTCGAGGTAGCTTGCTATCAGCGTGGTCTTGCCCGCTCCCGGAGGACCGGCCACCCAGACCAGCGGATGGGCGCGGCACTGATCCAGCAGATCGAACAGCCGCTGGCGCGGCAGCGCACCAAATAGTTTCGGCCGGCTTAATTTAGCTAGGGCACTGGACGGTTTGGCCAGAGCATTAGATGCCTTCGCCATGACAGGCGCTCCACGCGGGGGGACCGCGAACGGTGAGCCTAGGGGGCAAGTAGAGAACGTCTCTATGGTACGCCCAAACACCCTGCCGCACGGGAAGGTCCGAGGACTCGCATCGGGACTTCGAAAATGGGTTCGGATCGCCGTTCGCTCCAGTTCCCCGCGCTCCTGGAATTGGCAAGGTGCGACTGGCCAGACAGCCCCCCAATCGGTGGGCCATCTGTGGGCTTGCAGTGAGGAAAATCGATCGCTGAACAGGACTGCGAACGTGCCTTCGCCGAAAAGCGGATTTTTTCGGCCTCTTGGTTGCCGGACATAGGACATGTTCGGCGCGTAATTGCCGCCCCCACCCACCCTCTCCGGTTGCCCCTCATCCCGGGTTTTCTTCGATCCGTGAGCCAAGCGGGAGCCGTATCTGTCTATTCTGGTCACGCTTCGATGCGCATTCGGCGGTAACAGAGCGGAGGAAGATGAATTTGGTGCGTGGATGCCGATAGTTGATTAAAGCTCCTCCCGAACGATCGTACGTCAGCCCGGCTGCGTCGATTGTTTGTTTACCGACTGGGCGGGTCCCCTTCCGCCCAGTCGGATTTTTTTTGAGGAGCAAAGAAAATCACACTCCGTATAACAAAGGCCTGATCGATCTGGCAAAGGATCGCAATGGAATCATCTACCGTCTCGTCGCTTGTCGTAGAGCTTTTTACCAGCATCCAGTTGCTCGCCGGATACCCGGCACCGAAGGTGCTGCCCGAGATCCACGCGGTTCCACATGAGGAAATCGAGCAGCGTTTTTGCGCCGGCCCATGTCGGGTCAGGGCATTCTACGACCCGGCACAAGGCGTGTTCATCGACGACAGCCTGGACGTCAAGTCCGATATCTTCGCGCGCTCGATCCTTTTGCACGAACTGGTTCATCACGCGCAGAACGTAAGTCGAAAATTCGACACGATCGCGAACAAGTGTGCCCAAAACAGTTTCAAGGAATCGGACGCCTACGAGATCCAGAACCGCTATCTTGCCAGCATGCGCGACGGACACCACGCCTTTCCGATCAACCCGTTTCACCAGTGCGGGGGAGGCTGGTCGTAAGCAGTCTTGCCGGCACGCCGCAAAGCGCTTCACGCAACCGGGGCGGATGAGCGATCACTTCTTCTCGAAAGGAACCCCCTATGCGCCGGCTGATTCTGGCCCTGTCGTTGTTTCTCTCGGCTGACTGGGCAAACGCCGACCGCTACGCGCCCCGCAGCTTGAAGAGCGAAGACTGCTGCTGCAACGCACGGATGCAGGTGGCTGGTCCGTTCCTGTATCCGAACATCGAGCACCACTGGATGATCTTTTCCGACCTTCAGCACAATGTTTGCCCGGGCGAAGGGAGAGGCCGCCCGGCGAAGGGGACACGGTGGAAACGGACATTACCTCAAGTATCGCAAGACTGATCTGGCACCAAGGGAGCACAACCTATGATCGAGATGGAAGCACTCCAAGACGCCATCGACAGGATCGTTATCCACGCGGGGATCGATCCACCGCACTGATCATTTTCCCGGCGCCTTGCCCCGCGCGCGATTCGCGCAGCTCTGACAAAAACACCGCGGCGATGCGGTGACTCAACCGGATAACGTGAGAATCAATCGGCATTCCCGCCAATGACAGGGATTGAAGCCCTGCATCGCGAAATGCCTGATTCGCCACAGGCGTGAACTGCGCAATCTTGCACTCGCGCGAGCGGGTAAAAGGGGTGGAGATCAGCCACCTCCAGCCGATGGTTGGCGCGAAGTATCCCCGCGAAACCGCCTGTGCTCGGCAAAGACCCGTGCGATTGACCGCTCACCATGCGGTCGATACAGCCCCGCCCGGCAAAAAGCGGCGTTTGTTTTCCCTGTACCCACCGTCTCGACGCAAGGCATCGGTCGCTGCTACACTTGACGCCGTCAGGAGAGCGCTTCCACGTGAAGCCGCCGAAGGCGCAGCGCCCGCTGGTAGCGGGAGCACGAACGCTCAGGCTAAAGGACTGACAAACGCTTCCGTCGAAGCGTTCCTCGCTGGAGAGAGGCCCGCATCGAGTGGGCCCACCGAAGGGGCAAGCGGCCCGCCGTCGAACGCAGGCCGCCAATCTCTCAGGTAAAGCGGACAGAGAGGGCATCCCCGGTGCGGCTGGGCCGCACTGGTTCGAAGACTGCCCTCGCCAGCGCTGGAGCCATGTCCGCCACCGTTTTGCAAAAGACCCCGCTGCATGCTTTACACCTTGAACTGGGCGCGAAGATGGTGCCGTTCGCCGGTTACGACATGCCGGTGAGCTACCCCGCGGGCATTCTGGCCGAACACCGGCATTGCCGCGCATCGGCGGCGCTGTTCGATGTGTCGCACATGGGGCAGTTGCGCTTGCTGGGTGACAACGCAGCAAAGGCCTTGGAGTCACTGGTCCCGGTGGATGTGGTCGACCTGGCAGTGGGCAAGCAGCGCTACGGTTTCTTCACCAACGCCAGCGGCGGGATCCTGGACGATCTGATGATCACGCGGCGCGAGGGTGACCTGTTCGTCATCGTCAACGCGGCCTGCAAGGACGCCGACATCAAGCACCTGGTGACGCACATCGGCCATCGCTGCACGGTGCAGCCCCTGCCCGACCGGGCGTTGCTGGCCTTGCAAGGGCCCAGGGCGGTCACTGCGTTGTCGCGGCTCAACCCGGCGCTGGCAAAACTTACCTTCATGACCGGCATGAGCGCCACGCTGGCGGGCACGGATTGTTTTGTCGCCCGGTCCGGCTACACCGGTGAAGACGGCTTCGAGATTTCAGTGCCTGCCTCTCAAGCCGAGGCGCTGGCGCGCGCGCTGCTCGCGTCGACCGAGGTCCAGCCGGCCGGCTTGGGCGCGCGCGATACGTTGCGCCTCGAAGCCGGGTTGTGCCTGTACGGGCACGACATCAACAACGTCACAACGCCGGTGGAAGCGGGCCTGACCTGGGCCATCCAGAAAGTGCGCCGCGCGGGGGGTGCGCGCGCCGGCGGTTACCCCGGTGCGAACGTGATCGACGGGCAGTTGGCGCTTGGTGTCAGCACCAAGCGCGTCGGAATGGTCGGGCTGGAGCGTGTGCCGGTGCGTGAAGGTGCGTTGATCGTCGATGCGCAGGGCCATAGGCTCGGCCACGTGACCAGCGGCACGCTGGCGCCCACTGTCAACCACCCGATCGCGATGGCCTACCTCGCCGCCAACCACGCCTTGCCCAACCACGAGGTGTACGCGCAAGTGCGCGGCAAGAACCAGCCCATGCGTGTCAGCGCCATGCCCTTTACACCTCACCGCTATTTCCGCGGCTGACGGCGCCATCCACCATCACTCTCGCTTGTCATTGCCGAAGCGGCCAAGGACATTCGACAACCTGAGGAGAACCCATGACGACGAAGTACACGCCCGATCACGAATGGATCAACATCGAGGACCATGAGGCCGCCACCGTCGGCATCACGCACCACGCGCAGGACGCGTTGGGCGATGTGGTGTTCGTCGATCTGCCGGCGATCGGCAGCCGCTTCAAGAAGGGCGATGTGGCCGGAGTGGTCGAGTCGGTGAAAGCGGCTTCGGACCTGTACATGCCGCTGAGCGGCGAAGTCGTCGAGGTCAACGAAGCGTTGCGCGCCGATCCGTCCCTGGCCAACACCGATCCAATGGGTCACGGCTGGTTCTTCAAGGTTCATGTGGCCGACATGGGCGAGTTCGAACAACTGATGGACGGGCCAGCCTATGACCTGCTCGTGAAAAACGCGTGACCACGCCTCGTCGAGAAGTTCCACTGCGGGAAGCGCCCATGTCGATGCCCGCCCAAAAGCCGCTCTTCGAGCTTGAAAACGCCGCCGAATTCATTGCCCGCCACATCGGCGTTCAGTCAGACGGTGAACGCCACATGCTGTCGGTCATCGGCGCCGCATCGAGGCGCGCGCTGATCGAGGCCATCGTCCCCCGCGGCATTGCGCGCAGCCGGCCCATGGCGTTGCCGGCAGTGCTGTCCGAGGCGCGGGCGTTGGCCGAATTGAAACGCATCGCCGCGCAGAACAAGGTGCTCAGAAGCTGTATCGGTCAGGGGTACCACGGCACGCACACGCCCGCTGTCATCTTGCGCAACGTGCTCGAAAACCCGGCGTGGTACACCGCCTACACGCCTTATCAGGCGGAGATTTCCCAGGGCCGCATGGAAGCGCTGGTCAACTTCCAGACCATGGTGTGCGACCTGACCGGCATGGCCATCGCCGGCGCGTCGATGCTCGACGAGGCCACGGCGGCCGCCGAAGCCATGACGCTGGCGATGCGGGTGGGCAAGAGCAAATCGACGACCTTCTTCGTTGCCGACGATGTGCTGCCGCAAACGCTGGAAGTGGTGCGGACCCGCGCCAGGCCGCTGGGTATTTCGGTGGTCACGGGCGCCGCCGGCGCTGCAGGCGACACCGAGGCATTCGCGGTGCTGCTGCAATACCCCGGTGTCAATGGCGTGGTGCGCGACCTGAAGCCGATCAGCGACGCGGTGCATGCGCGCGGTGGCATGGTCATCGTCGCCGCCGATCTGCTGGCGCTGACGCTGATCACCTCACCCGGCGAAATGGGCGCGGACATCGCAGTGGGTAACGCGCAGCGTTTCGGCATGCCCATGGGCAACGGCGGGCCGCATGCGGCCTACCTGGCCACCAGGGACGAGTTCAAGCGCTCCATGCCGGGCCGGCTCGTGGGCGTGAGCGTCGACGTGCATGGTGCGCCGGCCTACCGCCTGGCGCTGCAGACGCGCGAGCAGCACATCCGCCGCGAGAAAGCCACCAGCAACATCTGCACGGCACAAGTGCTTCCCGCGGTGGTGGCCAGCATGTACGCGGTCTATCACGGCCCCGAAGGCCTGAAGCGAATCGCACGCCGCGTGGCCGGCTACGCGGCAGTGCTGGCGTCGGGCTTGTGGCAGCTCGGCTGCACGCTGCTGAATTCCAGCGCCTTCGACACGGTGCAAATCGACACCGGCGCCAACACTGACGCCGTGATGCAGGCGGCGCGCGATGCGGGCTACAACCTGCGCCGCGATTCGGCGACGAGCGTGGGCATCACGCTCGACGAGACGACGACGCGCGAGGACATCTCGGCGCTGTGGACGCTGTTTGCCGGTCACCAGACCTTGCCCGGTTTCGACCGGTTCGAAAAAGGCATTGCCTCGCTGATCCCGCCGTCGCTGGCGCGCACCAGCGCCTTCCTCACGCACCCGGTGTTCAACCGCCACCACAGCGAGACCGACATGCTGCGCTACATCCGCAGCCTGGCCGACAAGGACCTGGCGCTGGACCGCACGATGATCCCGTTGGGCTCGTGCACGATGAAGCTCAACGCCACCAGCGAGATGATTCCGATGACCTGGCCGGAGTTCGCCAACCTGCACCCCTTCGCGCCGCGCGACCAACTGGCCGGCTACGACACGCTGCGCGAGCAGCTCGAAGCCTGGCTGTGCCAGGCCACCGGCTACAGTGGCGTCAGCCTGCAACCCAACGCCGGCTCGCAAGGTGAATACGCCGGCCTGCTGATCATCAAGGCCTGCCACGAGGCGCGTGGTGAAGGACAACGCAACATCTGCCTGATTCCGGAGTCGGCGCATGGCACCAACCCGGCAAGTGCACACATGGCGGGCATGCAGGTGGTGGTAACGAAGTGCGATGCCGAGGGCAACGTCGATCTGGCGGACCTGAAGGCCAAGTGCGAGCAGCACAGTGAGCGGCTCGGCGCAGTGATGATCACCTACCCATCTACCTATGGCGTGTTCGACACGCATGTGAAGGAACTGTGCGCGTTGGTCCACCGCCATGGCGGCCGTGTCTATGTCGATGGCGCGAACCTAAACGCGCTGGTGGGATTGGCGGCACCCGGCGAGTTCGGCGGCGATGTGAGCCACCTCAATTTGCACAAGACCTTCTGCATTCCGCACGGCGGCGGCGGCCCGGGTGTCGGCCCGGTGTGCGTGGTGGCGGACCTGGTGCCTTTCCTGCCGGCACATCGCAGCGCCGGCCCGGGCACTGACAAGCAGGTGGGCGCCGTCAGCGCCGCCCCGCTCGGCAACGCCGCAGTGCTGCCGATCAGTTGGATGTACATGCGCATGATGGGCGCCGAGGGATTACGGGCGGCCACCGAGACCGCGATCCTGTCGGCGAACTACATCGCCGCGCGTCTGGCTGACCACTACGAGGTGCACTACAGCGGCAACATCGCCGGCATCAAGGGCGGCGGCGTGGCGCACGAGTGCATCCTCGATCTGCGTCCCTTGAAGGACAACACCGGCGGGGCCCACGGCATCAGCGCCGAAGACGTGGCCAAACGCCTGATCGACTACGGCTTCCACGCGCCGACACTGAGCTTCCCGGTGGCCGGCACGCTGATGGTCGAACCCACCGAGAGCGAATCGCTGGAGGAGCTGGACCGTTTTTGCGACGCCATGATTGCCATCCGCGCCGAAATCGCCAAGGTCGAGGCCGGCCAATGGCCGCAGGCCGACAACCCGCTGAAGAACGCACCGCACACGGCGGAAGCCTTGCTCAAGAGCGATTGGCCGCATGCCTACTCGCGCGAAGAAGCCGCCTATCCGATGGCGGCGTTGCGCAAGACCAAATACTGGTCACCCGTGGGCAGGGTGGACAACGTCTGGGGCGACCGCAACCTGTTCTGTTCCTGCCCGCCGCTCAGCCGCGATGAGGCTTAGCGTGGCCGCCAGAGAACAGGCAGGAAACCTTTCCACGGCTTGCGTAAGGCAAACCGCGTCCATCATGGCAACGACGGTCGGACCGGCACGGGACAAAGCCGATAACTCTGCTGATCGAGGCTTGATCGCTCTGAGCGTGTGGCTACCCGTGCGCAGATTCCATGTCGGCACGAGCCCTCAGAGGCTCACAACAGATGCGGGATAGTCGACTGCAACCGATTCCCGCGTTGAACGGCGAGAAGAAGCGAAGCTTCTGTGCGTCCGGTTTCGAACGCGTTGTTATGCTGCAATATCGACGTATTCGACGCGGCTCGCGGGTGGCGGAATGGGAGTGCCATCTTCACGCATACCCTCAAGATGAAACTCAATTGCTTCGCGAATTTTGGATTCGACTTCCTCAACGCTGGCGCCGGTAGCTACACACCCCGGCAGGTCCGGAACGTACGCTGAGAAATTGCCTTCGGCCTTTTCGATTACGATCGCATAGCGCATAAGTCCCTCATTTCTTTAGACCAGACTGTTTCAGAATACTGTTTAACGTGCCGGGTGCCAAGTCGTCGGCAGGTTTGCCAGGGACCGTGACACGGCCGGGTTTCACAGAATGCTTGAACTGACGGTGGCTGCCGCGTGTTGCCACGAGAACCTACCCATCCTCGTTGAGCATTCGCAGTATTTCACTGACCTTCATTTAGTCAGCATATCAAGGTGTCGGCATCTAGGCAGACCGATCCCTTTTTGCGGCATAACGTCCCGCATAACGCGCCCGAGACAGCGGCGAGGGAGCAATAGAGCAATAGGGTCAGGCCTATACATTATAGCTTCGCGACGATTTGATTCAGCGTCTCATCAACCGGCAGCGATTCGATCTCGCTCTGGATCTGCGCGATCCGTCCAATGGTCAACCCGGCCATCGCCGCGACTTCCCGCAGGCTCAGATTGGCCCGCCGGCGCAGCAGATACACCGCCTGCTTGAATGCAGGCCCGCTCTGGCGCTGTAGCGTCGCAGCCGGCGCGATGCCGTAGGCGTCGGCGACCGCGCGGAGCACCGTCTGCGCGCCGGGGCGATTCGGGTTGAGCTGGCGGCGCGAGACGCCTTTCGGCGCGGTCCCGGGCAAACGCTTGTGCATCCGGGCGTGGAAAGCGTCCGATCCCAGATAGATCTGCCCCTTGAGCTGCTCCCAGGGAGAGGGCTGCTTGAGACCTTGCGCCACAAAGCGCTCGTACGCTCTGCGGGCAGGCGCGCCTTGACCAAACAGGTCGAGCACGGCTTCGGCGGCGAGCCAGGGCGGACACGGTATCGCCCCCGCCGTCGGCAGATAACTGCTCCAATGCCAGTCCTTCACCGTAGCCACCATCCCGGCGCGCACCGGATTGAGGACCACATAGCGGCACAGCTCCAGCAAATAGGATTGCCGGTCGACCAGGATCGACTTGTAGCGCCCCTGCAACACATGGCCTACCCGGCCGTGGCGACGATTGAAGGCTTGGGTATAGACCCCGTTCAACCTGCGCATGCCCTGGACCAAATTCGGTTCAGGGGTGTCGAGCAACAAATGGTAGTGGTTGCCCATCAGGCAGAATGCGTAGAGCCGCCAGCCTTGCTGGAGGACTTCCTTGGCGAGCCGGTCGAGGAAAACCAGCCGGTCTTCGTCGTCTTCGAAGATGGGTTCCTGACGATCGCCGCGCGCAGTCAGGTGATAGCAGGCGCCAGCAAATTCCAAGCGTAACGGACGGGCCATCGCAGAACTCTACGCGATCGCGCCTATAATGTATAGGCCTGACCCCTTCGGTTTGCATGCGATGGGGATCGGTAAGACCTTCTTCTTGGGCCGCATATGTATCACGAGCTGCGACTGTAAGGTGGTATGCGAACAGGACTAGAAAACGCAACTGCTCGGCAGCGCTTAATTTCGAGAAAAAGACAGATGCTTGCGAGGAATCAATCATCCGAGTTCTTGCAGCTAACGAGGCTGTAGAAAAAGTCTACCGCGATCTTGCTCCTGTCATGAGCGTGCTGCAAGATTGGGACATTGAGATTTTGTGGGAAATGACACTACTATGGCCCGCAACAAGACGATTGATACGAGTCCCAAGTTTCTTCCCGTTGATCTTTCCCGGCAGTTACTCCCCGGCACCTTCGAACATGCGCTCCATCACCTGCTCGATCACGAGCTCGACTTGTCCAGCTTCGATGAGCGCTTCTGCAACGATGAGACCGGCGCCCCCGCTTACCCGCCAGCGGTGCTGCTCAAGGTGATCCTGTTTGCCTACTCCCGGGGCATGGTGGGCAGCCGCCCGATCGAGCAAGCCTGCCGGGAGAACGTGATGTTCATGGCTTTGTCCGAGGATGCGTTGTAGTCGGCAGGTTTTATTTGTCCCGGACGATGATGCCGACTTTGGAAACCTGGCCTTCCCGCATCTCACGCACCACCAGGTTCAGCTTGCCGAAGCGCACGTAGTCGCCCACGTCCGGGCGGCGGCGGAACTGGCGGTCGATGTACTGCGCGAGCGACATGGAACTGATCGCCTGCGGAACCTCTCCGCCGTACATTTCTACGACTTCGCCCAGCGGCGCATCGCCGTTCAGCGTGAACGTGCCGAAGAATCGCTGCTGCTCGGATTCTTCCAGATCGTCGGCCGGCACGAACAGCAGATCGAGTACGGTCAAGTGCTCGCTCGGCGTGATCACGTACACCAGATCTCCCGCGGCGACTTCCAGCCGGCTGATGGACTCGAGTGATTTTCCGTCACGGAATGCGGCCACCACGCGGACGTCGGCGGGCAGCGCGAGCTGGATCACTGTCCGGCCGATTGCGGCGCTCAGCTCATTCACACGATAGCCGAGCAATTGCAGCCCCGCCCTCCCCGGCACTTCGACGTACTCAGAATAGTAAGGCGCATGCTCCTTCGGCAGCTTCAATCGCAACAGGTCCGCCAGCGGTGCGACGGTCCAGCCTTGCACCAGCAACGACGCCAGCACCACGAAGAACGCGACATTGAAATAGATCGACGACAGCGGCAGGCCGGCCAGGACCGGAAACAGCGCCAGCACAATCGGCACCGCGCCGCGCAAACCGGTCCACGAGATGAACACCTGCTCGCGCAGCGGAAATCTGAACGGAAGCAGCGATACCCCGACCGCGAGCGGCCGCGCGACGAACATCAGCACCGCCGCAACCCCGATTGCGCCGAAACCGATATCGAACAGCGCGCCGGGCGAGACCAGAAGCCCAAGCATCAGAAACAGGGCGATCTGCGACAGCCAGGCGAGTCCGTCGTGTACGCGCAGGATGTTCCCCGCGGTGTGTACGCGGCTGTTGCCGAGAACGAGTCCGGCGAGATAGATCGCAAGGAAGCCGCTGCCGTCCAGGACCGTCGTGCCGGCGTAGATTGCCAACCCGCCTGCCATGGCCAGAAGCGGATAGAGTCCACTCGCGAGCGTCACGCGATTGAGCAGCCAGACCAGCAGCTTGCCGCCGCCGATTCCGGTCAGTGCGCCGAGCCCGAACTGCTGGACGAAGTGCCAGAGCAGCGACCAGCCGGGTGCGTGCTGATCGGCTCCGACGATATGGATCAGCGACAAGGTCAGGAACACGGCCATCGGATCGTTGCAGCCCGACTCGATTTCGAGCGTGGCGCCGACCCGCTGCTTGAGCCGCATGCCCGCCGCGTGCAACAGCGAAAACACCGCCGCCGCATCGGTCGAGCCGATGATGGCACCGATCAACATGCCTTCCATCAATCCGAGCCCGAGAATGCGGGAGGCGCCATAGCCCACGATCGCCGTCGTCAGCACCACGCCCACCGTGGCGAGCGACACCGCCGGCCACAAACCGACGCGGAAGGTTTCGTAGCGGGTGCGCATGCCGCCGTCGAACAGGATGACGGCCAGCGCCATGGTGCCGACCAGGTAGGCGACCTGATAGTCGCCGAAGCGGATGTGCCCCGGCCCATCCTCGCCGGCCAGCATGCCGATGCCGAGAAATACGAACAGGAGCGGTGCACCGGTGCGCGCCGAAAGCGTGCTGGCGAGGATGCTCAGCAGCACCATTACGGCGCCGATCAGGATGGCGTGATTGGAAAAGTCCAAGTGCGTTTTCTTGTTGAGAGGCCCGAACCCGTTTCTAGCACGGACTGGCCATTGCGCTCAAGACAATCAAATAACGTGAACCACGGAGGGCACGGAGGAAATGCAAGAAAGAGGAAAACCAGGATTGGGGTAACAGCAGTGATACTTTGCGAACCTGTGCCGTCAACTTTCTTCCGCTACGGGGGCCGTCCACAGATGCACGGCTTTTAACCCAGCGCCCTTCTTTTCTCGTGATTTTCCTCCGTGTCCTCCGTGTTCTCCGTGGTTCATTCTGGAATTCGCCGTAGATCAGGAAGCGGAAGAGACGCTGCCCGGTCGCCAGCGCAGCAGGCGTCTTTCGGCGAGGGTGACGGCGTAGTCGAGGACCAGGGCGCAGGCGGTCAGCACCAGCACCCCGGCGAAGACCGTATTGATGTCGAAGACGCCCTCCGCCTGCAGGATCAGATAGCCGACGCCGCGGGCGGAACCGAGGTATTCGCCGACCACGGCCCCGACGAAGGCCATGCCGACGGAGGCGTGCAGGCTGGAGAACACCCAGGCTGTCGCGCTTGGCAGATAGACATGTCGCAGCAACTGCCGGCCGTTTGCGCCGAGCATGCGCGCGTTCGCGAGTATCGTGGGGCTGACTTCGCGCACGCCGTTATAGACGCTGAAGAAGACGATGAAGAACACCAGCGTGATCCCGAGCATGACCTTGGACTTGATGTCCAGCCCGAACCAGACCGCAAAGATCGGCGCCAGAATCACGCGCGGCATGGAATTGAGCGCGGTGATATACGGATTCAGCAATTTCGCCGCGAAGTCGGAGAGCGCCAGCCACAGGCCGAATACCAGGCCGAGCGCGGTGCCGATGACGAAGGCGAGGAGAGTCTCGATCAGCGTTACCCCGAGATGGGGATAGATCTTGCCGCTGATGAACCAGTCGCGCACGCGCGCCAGTACGACCAGCGGTTCGCCGAAAAAGAATTTCGGCAGCGTTTCCGTCGCGGCCAGCACGTGCCAGAGCACGAACAACCCGATCAGCAGCCCGACCTGGCAGACAACAAGCGTCCCACGTTTCATATCAACCTTGAACCACGGAGGACACGGAGGGCACGGAGGAAACCCGGGATAAGTCAACGCGTCGAAAACTGGATGTGGATTCTTCCCCGGAGTCGGAGTCAGTTGTTGCCGCGATTTCCCTGCAGGTCATACTAAGTAAGTTTACCTTTGCCTTTTTCATTTCTCCGTGTTCTCCGTGGTTACAGGACTTGAAGTTGCTTTTTCAATCCAGCGAATGCGCATAGGCTTTCTGCACTTCGTCGCGCAGGGCCTGCCAGATCAGCTTGTGCAGTTCGACGAAGCGCGGGGTCAGCCTTATTTCGGATACGTCGCGCGGACGCGGCAGGTCGATGGCGAACTCGCCGATCAACCGGCTGGCCGGTCCCGCCGACATCACCACGACGCGATCGGACAGCGAGATGGCCTCCTCGAGATCGTGCGTAACGAACACCACCGACTTGCGGTCCTGCGCCCATAAGTTCAGCAATTCGTTCTCCATCAGGCTGCGGGTCTGCACGTCCAGGGCCGAGAACGGTTCGTCCATCAGCAGGATCTTGGGATCGAGAATCAGCGTCTGCGCCAGCGCGACGCGCTTTCTCATGCCGCCGGAGAGTTCGTGCGGATACTTGTGCCCGTGGGCGGCGAGCCCGACGCGCTTGAGCCAGTGCGCCGCGCGTGCGCGCGCCTCTTCCGCATCGCCGCCACGGAACTCCAGCCCGGCCGTCACGTTCTGCAATGCCGTACGCCAGGGCATCAGCGCTTCGCTCTGGAACAAATAACCGGCCCGCCTGTTGATGCCCTGTAGTTTCTCCCCGAACACGGTCACGCTTCCGCGCGTGGGCGTCAGCAGCCCGGCAGCCACATTCAACAGCGTGGATTTGCCGCAGCCGGTGGGGCCGACCACCGACACGAACTCGCCTTCCAGCACAGCGAGATTCACATCTGCGACGGCGGTGTAACCGGCGTTGCCCCCTCGCGCGGCAAAGGTGCAGGTCACGCCTTCCAGTCCCAGCGAACTTTTCATTCCTATTTGTACTTCTGCAGCGCTTTTTCGACGAAGGCGTTGGTGTAGGTCTGGTTGATCCACACCACGGGCGCCCGCCGCACGGCAGCGTTGTGCGCCAGCAATACCTTGTAGGAATTGTCGACGCCCTTCTTCGGAATCATGCCGTCTTTCGAATAGGTCGGCCGCAGGCGCTCGAACGACGCCGCATAGAGCGCCTTGTCGCCGAGCAGATATTCCGGCGGCACCGTGTTGAGCACGTCCTCGGTTGTACTATGCTGCAGCCACAACAGTGCGCGCACGATCGCATTGGTCAGCCCCTGCACCGTATGCGGATTCTGTTCGATGAAGTCAGCGCGCGCATACAGCGTCGCCGCCGGCATGCTGCCGCCGAATACGTCGCGCACACCTTTCTCGGTGATGGTTTCGACCACGATCTTCATATCGCCCGAGCGCTCGAGCAGCGTCATCACGGGTTCGACGCTGGAGAGAGCGTCGATCTGCCCGCTGCGCATCGCCGCCACTGCGGATGGACCGGTGCCGACGCCGATGATCGAAACGTCATCCTGCTTGAGTCCAACCGAGGCCAGCAGATGATTGACCAGCATATGCGTGCTCGATCCCGGCGCGGACACGCCGATTTTCATGCCCTTCAGATCTTTTGCCCAGGCGTATTCCGCCGCCCTGTCCTTGCGGATGCCGAGTTCAAGTCCCGGATTCATGCCTTGCAGTACGAAAGCCTGCACCTTCTGCGCGAGCGTCTGCATCACGATGGTGTGCTCGTAGGCGCCGGAGACGACGTCGGCGCTATGGCCGATCAGTGCCTGCAATGCCCTCGAGCCGCCGGGGAAATCGTTGATCTCCACGTCCAGGCCTTCGTCCGCGAAGTAGCCCAGGCGATCGGCAAGAGTCAGCGGCAGGTAATACAGCGTCGTCTTGCCGCCCACGGCCAGGACGACTTTCGTTTTCTCCGGAACGGCGGCGCCGGTCGTATTCGCGCACAGAGCGACAACGCACGCGAGTGCCGGAGCCACAGTCTTCAGCCATTCACGTAGTGCCATCATCACCATTCCAGGCCATGCGAGTGAGGTTCAGACTGCGCCCGCCTTGCGCAGCAGACCGGCAAGCGCTTCCGCCACGTGGCGATACCCCGTGGCGTTCGGATGAATCGGGTCGGACTTCAGGCTGCGGTCGAACAATACGTCGTTCAATACCTTCTTTTCCAGCGGCAGAGAGAGCTCCTTCGCAATCCTGTCGTAGAACTCCGGCGGACCGCCGAACAGTTCCGGCGTCGGCACGCCGATCAGCACGACGCCGATGCCGCGCGCCTTTGCCAGTTGCACCATCGCGCGCAGATTCGATTCGATGCTCGCGAAATCCACCTTGCGCAGCATGTCGTTGCCGCCCATGCATAGCAGCACCAGCCTGGGCTTGACCTCATCGAGCACCGCGGGCAGGCGCTCCAGCCCATCGGCCGTCGTCTCTCCGGGCACGCCGGCGCCAACGACCTGGCGGCCTATCAGCTTAGCCAACACTTTCGGATAAGCCTCTTCCGTTCCGGCACCGGTGCCGTAGGTCAGGCTGTCGCCGAAAGCGAGAATGACATCATCGCTGCCGAGCTTCGGCAGCGGCGGCGGCTTCTCGCCGCAGGCGGCGAGCGCGCTCAGCAGAAGCGCGACTACCAGGCTTCGAAGTAGCAGTGCGGTTGTTTGATCTCGACTCTTCATGGGTCCATGCGCGAGGGACTAGGGGCTAGGGGTTAGAGTCAATTCGTAAACCCGATCCGACCTCCCAAGCCCCTGCATTCCCCTAGCCCCTAGTCCCTGCTTCTCCCCTAGCCCCTGCTTCTCCCCTAGCCCCTAGTCCCTGCTTCTCCCCTAGCCCCTGGGGAATGACTTCCGTCATTCCCCCGCCACCGTCATCCCCTCGACGAGCACCGAGCCGCACTGGCGCGAGCCGCGCACGATCACGTCGGAGCCGATCGCAACGATATTCCTGAACATGTCCCTGAGATTGCCGGCCACGGTGATTTCCTGCACCGGATGGGAGATTTCGCCGTTTTTTATCCAGAATCCGGCCGCACCGCGCGAGTAGTCACCCGTCACCATGTTGACACCCTGTCCCAGCAAGTCGGTGACCAGCAGGCCGGTTCCCATCTTTTTCAGCAACGCGGACAAATCGCCGTCGGTGGAATCCATGCTGAGGTTGTGATTGCCGCCGGCGTTGCCGGTGGATCGAAGCCCAAGCTTGCGCGCGGAGTAGCTGCCGAGGAAATAACCCTGCAGCACGCCGTTTTGCACGACGTCGCGGGCGCGGGTGGCCACGCCTTCGTCGTCGAACGGACTGCTGGCGAGCCCCTTGAGAATGTGCGGCCGATCATGGATCTGCACATTCGGCGAAAACACCGGATTGCCGAGGCTGTCGAGCAGAAAGGAGGACTTTCTATACAGACTGCCGCCACTGACCGCGGCGACGAAATGACCGAGCAGGCCGGATGCGACCGGCGCTTCGAACAGCACCGGCACGCGCGCGGTGGCCACTTTGCGCGCGCCGACCCGGCGCGCCGCGCGCTTGCCGGCACGCGTGCCCACCTCGGTTGCGGCATCCAGGTCGGTCGCCGAACGGGCGATGGTGTACCAGTCGTCGCGCTGCATGGTGTCGTCCTTGCCGGCAATCACCGCGCAGACGATGCTGTGGCGCGAGCTTGGATACCCCTCCAGGAAACCATTGGAATTGCCATAAGCGAAGTGAGATTGCTGCACCGAGACCGACGCACCCTCGGAATTGGAGACTTTCGAATCGGCGGCGAACGCAGCGTCCTCGCAGGAACGCGCCAGCTCGATCGCCTGCTCCACGTCGATAGCCCAGGGATGATAGAGATCGAGTTCGGGAGTATGTGTCGCCAGCAGATCGGCATCCGCCAGTCCGGCAAACTGATCCGATGCCGTCAGCCGCGCGATCGACAATGCGGCATCGACGGTGTCGCGCAAGGCCTGCGCGGAAAAGTCCGATGTGCTGGCGTGGCCACGTTGCTTGCCGATGTAGACGCTGACACCCACGCCCTTGTCGCGGTTGTACTCGATGGTCTCGACCTCGCCGCGGCGAACCGTGACGTTCTGGCCGAAGCCTTCGCTCGCCTCGGTTTCGGCGGCGCTGGCGCCGCGCTCGCGCGCGTAGTCGAGCACGGCGCGGGCAATCTGTCTGAGGGTATCGGCTGAATGGGTGAATTCGCTGCTCGCCACGATGTCTTCTGAACCTGAAAATTGAAGCGGCGTGCTGCCGGACAACTCGGGCGGCACGCCGCAGATGGAAATGTTTGGTTATGATACCAGCTTGCCGACTCAGGACTCCCCAGGTCTCACCCAGTGGAAGAAGAAGTTCAGCCCAGCAGGACAAAGCGCAAGCAAGACGATCAGGCACTGCAGGATCTGGGCGAGGAACTGGTGGCCGTGGGTGAAGACAAGCTTGCCGAACTCGACCTGCCGGAGCGCCTGCGCGACGCCATTGCGGAAGCCCGCGGCATCTCCAAGTTCGGCGCTTTGCGGCGCCAGATGCAATACATCGGACGCCTGATGCGCGAGGAAGGCGACGCTGAAACGATTCGCGCCCGGCTTGACGCATGGAAAGGCGTATCGGTCGAAGAAACCGCCCGTCTGCACCTGATCGAACGCTGGCGCGTGAAACTGCTGAAGGACGAAAAGGCGCTCGAGGAACTGATAAACGACTATCCCCGGGCCGACATCCAGCAGTTGCGCACGCTGATGCGCAATGCCAAACGCGAGGCCGAGGCCAGCAAACCACCGAAGAGCTTCCGCGAACTGTTCCAGGTGCTTCGCGAAACCCTGAATTCCGCCCCCCATAAAATCGTTGACGCAGAGGGCGCAGAGGAAAAACAAGAAAGCGCGCAAAGGAAATCATGAACAATTCGATCCACATGTCCATTTCCAATTTGGCGCTTAACGTGTGCCCAATAGGTTTCCTACTTGATCGCTTTCCTTTGCGTCCTCTGCGCCCTCTGCGCCCTCTGCGTTGAGATTTTCTTGATATGAGCGAAAACGAACAAGTGGTCATCGGCTTGGTCTCGATCAGCGATCGGGCGTCCAAGGGAATTTACAAGGACGAAGGCCTGCCGGCGCTGGATGAGTGGCTCGGCAGGGCGATTCGCAATTCCCGCCGCGTGATCGAGCGCCTCATTCCGGACGAGGAGGAGATCATCGCGCATACCCTGAAGGAGTTGTGCGACAAGGAGGGGTGCCATCTCGTGCTCACCACCGGCGGCACCGGGCCCGCGCCGCGCGACGTGACGCCGGAGGCCACGCTCGCGATCGCCGATCGCGAGATGCCCGGCTTCGGCGAGCAGATGCGCCAGATCAGCCTGCATTTCGTGCCGACCGCCATCCTGTCGCGCCAGGTCGGCGTGATCCGCGGCAGGACGCTGATCGTCAACCTGCCCGGCCAGCCGAAATCCATTCGCGAGACGCTGGAAGGCCTGAAAGACGCAGATGGCAAGCAAATCGTGCATGGCATCTTTGCCGCGATCCCCTACTGCATAGACCTGATCGGCGGGCCTTACATCGAAACCGACGACGCCGTCTGCAAAGCCTTCCGTCCCAAGTCCGCAATACGCCCCAAAACCTAATGATTCCACCCAACGCAGAGGCGCAGCAAACACAGAGGGCGCAGAGAAGGGCAATAACTGATCAGAAGAAGCTCCCAGCTAGCGTCGGAGTGTATAACTTGCAAAAATTTAACTTTTCAGGAACCGTTCTTGTTTCTTTTCCTCTGCGTTCTCTCTTTTCTCTCTGTGAACTCCGTGTCCCACGATCTTGACCTAAATCATGGCTGAACAACTGCAAGTAATAGAGATCGAGACCAAACCGAAACCGAGCCACAGCGTCATCTGGCTGCACGGTCTGGGCGCCGACGGCAACGACTTCGTGCCGATCGTCCAGGAGCTGTCGCTGCCGCCGCTGGGCATTCGCTTCGTATTCCCGCATGCACCGATGCGCCCGGTGACCATCAATGGCGGCTTCGTGATGCGCGCCTGGTACGACATCGTCTATCAGGATCTGGTCATGAAGGAAGACGAACAAGGCCTGCGGCAGTCGCAGAAGATGATCGAGGAACTGATCGCGAAGGAGGAATCGCGCGGCGTGCCAATGGGCCGCATCGTCATCGCGGGATTTTCACAGGGTGGCGTGATTTCGCTGCAGACCGGATTGCGGCAGCCCGAACGGCTGGCCGGCGTGATGTCGCTTTCTGCTTATCTGCCGCTGACGCCGAAGATCGAGAAAGAACGCAACGCGGCGAACAAGGACGTGCCGATTTTCCTGGGTCACGGCATCGCCGACAATATCGTGCCGTTGCCGCTGGGGATAGCATCGCGCGATCAACTGCTGAAACTCGGTTACGACGTCGACTGGCACCAGTATCCGATGCCGCACTCGGTCTGCGCCGGGGAACTCGAGGATATCAGCGCGTGGCTTACGCGGGTACTGCTCTAAAGCAACACTTCACCGCAAAGGCGCGAAGACGCAAAGGTAACGCAAAGAAGGGCGAGAAAAAAATTTCGGCGAATGGTTCGGCACTACCCGGTTCTCGACGCCCCATAGGTTCGTTTGCCGCTTTCAATTCCCCTTTGGGTTTCTTCGCGCTTCCTTTGCGCCTTCGCGGTTAACCGGATCTAACCGACGCGCTGCAGGATGCGGTAGCGCGCCATCTCGAAGTCGTTTTCGTGCTCGAGCAGGAGGCGCGGCTCCAGGATGTAACTGGTGCTGTAGACCTCCATCTCCAGGTTGGAATCGGGCAGGAAGCTGCCCGCGGGCAGCAGGAGACTCACTTCACCCAGGCTCGCGTCGCCGCCGGAATGCGACGGCAACAGCAGGGCTTTCCAGGTTTGCTGGGCGTCGGTTCTTCGATGCAGCGTCACGAGCCGGGCCCCGCGAGCCAGCAACTCGATCCCGATATGGCGCTGTCCCCCTTCCTGCGCGGCCAGGCGGCGCACGATCCCGACAGCCCAGATGCGGGTATCGGCGGGCTTCAGGGCCAGCACCTTGCCGACATGCAGCCACCCGCCATGGCCCATGGGGAGCACGGCACCGTAACCGTCGTCGCTCTCGTTCTCCACACTCCACGTCTCCGCGGGAGGACGCATCTGTTCCACGATCTCATCCGATGAAAGACGGGTCATGATTGCGTCGAAGCCGTGCAAGACGCCGATCTGCGACAGAGAACGACGACGCTCCGCCCGCCGTTCCGGACGCCGCTCCCACCAGTGGCGGCCAAGATGCTCCAGCACGTGGACGACCGCACCCATGTCGCTGATCCCGTGCAGATTCATTTCCCTCGGCGCGATCTCGCCGCCGGCCAGCCGCGAAACGAGTTCGTCGATCTGCGTCATGACGCGGCCCGGACCGAAAAATCTTGCGCCCGAGCGCACCACCGAGACGGGCGTGTAGCGCTCCGGCGCCGTCCAGCGATCGATGTCGACGAAGAAGTTGCAGGTCTTCGCGGGATGGCGCTGCAGTTCGAATCGGTCCGACAGGTGATCGATGACGCGGTGGGCGATGTCCACTTCCAGGGCGGGCAGACTGTCGGCTGCCGAGACGGCGAGCATCATGGGTTTCAGAAATTCGCGAGGCAGCGTCGACTTGTCCTCGTAGACCACGACCCGTGCCTGTTCCATGCCCTTGTCCTCGGCGAAGGTCCATAACTGGGACAGGGTCTGCCAGAGATCCTTCTCGACAGGCAGGTAACGCATGAGCTGCCACTTCAACCTCATCGAGGTCGCGCGCAGGGCGCGCGCCACCACCATCGGAATCTTGTCGCCGACTTCCGCCCAGCCCTGACTGTAAGTCTGAAACTGCCGGACCAGATGCATGTAGGCCGCTTCGAGTTGCGCGCAATACAGCGATACCGGACCCCAGACTCGCGACTGCCCCTCCGACTCGGCGTTTCCGCCGCCTGCAAAATAGCGGGCCTCCAGTTCCTCCAGAAACTCGCGCGCACCGCGGTCCGCCAGGTCGACTATTTCGATCTGCAAGGCAAGCCTGAGGTCGGACTGCGAATGCACGGCGTCGAGCCGGCTACCGAATTCGGCGAGCAGCTGGACGCTATCGGGCGTGGACATGAACGGAAGAGTTTGTACAGAGTGAACTGCGGCGGCGGATCGTCACGCGAATGGTTATTCCCGCGCCCGGACTCCGGCGGGACTCAAGCAGCACGCTGCATGACGCGGAAGCGCGCCATGTCGAAATCGTGCCCGCCTTCCATCAGCCTGCGCGGCACCAGCAGGTAGCGGCGCTCGTAGGCGCGCATCTCCATGCTTTTCTGCGGCGAAAACGCCCCCGGCTTCAGCAGCAGATTCATTTCGGCCGCGCCATTGGTGTCGTGCGCATTCGACGGCAGCAGGAGCGCGCTCTCCGGTTCCGCACCACCCGCTGCGCTGATCGCCGCGAGCTTCACCACGGTTGCGTCCTTGGTCAGCACCTGGATGCCGACGTAGCGCTGCTTGTGATCGTAAGCCGACATCCGGCGCACGATGCCCACGCCCCATGATGCACCGTCCTCGATCCTGACACCCAGCAGCGTGCCCACCCGCAGCCAGTCGCTCCTGACCTGCGGCATGAGCGCACCATAACCGCCTTCGCTCTCGTTCTCGACCGTCCAGACCTCGATCGAACTGTCGAACGACAAGTCCTGCGTTTCCCCGGATATGGTGGACACGATTTCGTCGAAGTCATGGACCACGCTCATGCGCGATACGGCATTGCGCCTCTCCTCGCTGCGCGCCGGCGGAATCGGTGCCCAGTAGCGCGCGAGGTGGCGCAGCGCTTCCAGCACCACCTCCGGATCGAACGTGCCGCCCAGATTGATGCTCGATGGCACCACGCCGTCGGCTTGCACGATGGCGAGCAGTTTCTCCAGTTCCTGCGCGGCGCTGCCCGGCCCGAAGAAACGCAGGCCCGGCGTCATCGGCAGGCGCGACATCACGCGTGCGGGCAGCTTGTCTTCATTCAGATCGAAGTAGTAATGGCAACCTTTCGAGGGCTGGCGATTCATCACGAAAAATTCGGAAAACTGCGCGACGATACGCTCGGCGATTTCCAGCTTGTCCGGCAGCAGGCTGTCGGTCGAGGAAATGCTCAGCATCACGCTCTTGAGGAACTCACGCTGCACCGTGGACTCGCTGAACTTGCCCGGATAGACGAGGACCGGCGTGGTGGCATATCCCCTTTCCTCGGCATAGGCGTAGAGCTCGCCCATCTGCACCCACACCCTTTTCTCGACGGGTCCGTAGCGCAGCAACTGCCACTTCAGTTGCAACGTCAACGCGCGCAGCGCACGCGCCACCGCCATCGGCATTTGTCCCTTCAGCGCACCCCATCCGCCGGCACCGGCCTGGAAGCGGGTCAGGCACATCTGATAGGTATCGGCGAGTTGCTTGCAGAACGCGAACACGGTGTTCCAGATGCGGGTTTCCTGGAATTTCTGCAGGCGCGCGCTGCCGCTGAGATAGTCCTGCGAAAGTTTGCGCTGATGGTTCTTCGCGGCCTGGTCGATGAGATCGATGAGATCGATGATCTCGAGAACACGCGGCGGCTTCAGATCTTCCGCGGTACCCAGCGTGTCGAGCCAGTAACAAAGCTCCTCAAGCGACTTGTAGGGATCGAGCGGCGGCAATTCGGCGATGAACTCGCACGCTGACTTCTCGTCGGCCAGCGGATGTTCCGACTTCGAACCCTTGATCCACTTCAACATGCGAACCGCCCCTTGGGGACAAACGTTAAACCCGACAGGGCGGGATTATAACGCGCTGTTTATCCGAACAAAGTCATTTCGGAAACCCGGGATTCAGGAAGGACCGGCGGCCTTGTCGCGCAGCGCGGCGAGATGTCCACGCTGCGCATCGATGCCAGCCAGCAACACCAGTCCGCCGACGAAATAGCTGCCCGTAATGAGGATCGCGAGACGATGGTCGCCTCCCGACATCCAGCTGACCACGCCGTAGGTGATCGGGCCGAGGATCGAAGACAGCTTCACCGCCAACCCCCAAAGCCCAAAGAATTCCGCGCGCCGGTCCGGCGGACTCATGTAGCCCACCAGTGCGCGCCCCGCCGACTGGCTGGCGCCGAGACAGATGCCGGCAAGATTGGCCGCGATCCAGAACATCGCCGGGCCATCGGCGAGCCAGGCCAGCAATACCATCACGCACCACCCGGCGAGCGTGATCGCCAGCGTGCGCACGTGCCCGAGTTTGTCCTGTAATTGACCGAAAGCTAGCGCACCGATGCTGGCGGTCACATTGACCACCAGGATGAGCATGATGGTCTGCTGCGTGTTGAACTTCATCGCCTGCTCGGCATAGATCGCCGCCAGCGTGATCACCGCCTGCACGCCGCCCTGGTAGAACAGGATGCAGACGAGAAAGCGCATCAGGTCGCGATAGCGGCCGGCGTCGCGCAAGGTTTCCCAGGTGCGCGTGAACGCACTGGCGTACGCACCGCCGGGCATAGTCTGCGGCGCTGCGCGCTCCCTGAGATAAAGGAAAGTCGGCAGCGAGGAAACCGCGAACAGCAGCGCGGTGATCAGCATGGTGACCGGCACGAACTGCGCGGAGGATTGTCCCTGCGCCTGCGCCCAAGTCACGTAGGCAAGCGAGGCGCCGAGGCTCACCAGTCCGCCAATATAGCCCAGCGCCCAGCCCCAGCCGGACACCTTGCCTAGTGCGCCGCCTTTGGCCAGCTCCGGCAGGAAAGCGGCGATCAGGTTTTCGCCGGTGCCGTAGAAAAAATTCGAAACGACCAGCAGCGCGATGCCCAGCGCCAGATCGCCCGGACCGACCAGGGCCAGCGCGGCGGTGGCGGCGACGCAACCGATCGTCGTGATCGCCAGCAGGCGCTTCTTCGCCGCATGCGCATCGGCGTACGCGCCGATCAGCGGCGCGGTGACGACGATGAGCGCATAGGAAACCGATAACGCGAAAGTCCACGCAAAAGTCGCCCACACTTCCTTGCCGGCGACGACGGCAACGAAATACGCGTTGAATACCGCGGTAATGACCACGGTGGTATAGCCGGAGTTGGCGAAGTCGAACATCATCCAGCCCCACACTTCGCGGGGACGGACATCGTCGGCCAGATGCCTGGAGGGTGGGGCGCTCACCGGTTCGAATCGGCGAGGCTCAGGTCTTGTCCTGCTCGGGCCAGTTCTTGATGTACTGTTTGAGGAGTTTGTTTTCGAAACTGGCGGCGCGCAACGACGCTTTTGCGACATCGTGGAAGGACAGCACGCCGATCAATGCGCCGTTGTCCTTGATCGGCAGGTAGCGGACATGGTTGTCGGTCATCACGCTGCGCATCTGATCGACGCTGTCGTCGAGATTGCCGCAGATCGGACTCCCCACCATCACCTGGTTGACCTTGACTTCGTGGATGTCTCCGCGATAACGATGCACCGCGGCCAGCACTTCGCGAAACGTCAGCAGCCCGGTCATCTGCCCTTTCTCCATCACCACCAGCGAACCGATGTCGTGCTCGACCATCAGGCTCACGGCCTGCGGCAGCAGCGCATCCGGCCCGATGCTGAATATCTGGCCGCCCTTGATCTTGAGAATGTCCTTGACCTGCATGCCTGCTCCTCCCCGGCACCCTCGTCCGAGAGCCCCTTAAATGATGCCGCGGGATTTCAACTCCGCGATCCGGCCCTCATCGTAGCCGAGTTCGGCCAGCACTTCACGCGTGTGCTCGCCCAGCTTCGGCCCGAGCCAGCGCGTCCCCCCGGGCGTAGCCGTGAGCTTCGGCACCACGCCCGGCACTTTCATCTGCCTGCCGTCCGGCAGCCGTGCCTGCTCGATCATGCCACGAGCGCGATACTGCAGGTCGCCGACGACATCGGCGATGTCGTAGATTTTTCCCGACGGCACCTGCGCGTCCGCCAGCACCTTCAGCACGTGATCCAGATCGTGCGCCGCACACCAGTCGCCGATGACCTTGTCCAGCTCGTCGGTACGCGCCACCCTGCCGTCATTGCGCGCGAGCGCAGGATCCTCCGCGAGATCGGTGCGGTCGATCGCGGCCATCATGCGCCTGAAGATCGAGTCGCCGTTGGCGCCGATCACCACGTACTTGCCGTCTCGCGTCGTGTAAGTGTTCGACGGCACGATGCCCGGCAGCGAGGCCCCGCTGCGCTCGCGCACGAAACCGGTCATGTCGTATTCCGGCAGCAGGCTCTCCATCAGGCTGAACACCGATTCGTACAACGCCACGTCCACGACCTGGCCTTTGCCGCCGTTGACTTCGCGATGGCGCAACGCCATCAGCGCGCCGATCACGCCATAGAGCGAAGCTATCGCATCGCCGAGACTGATGCCGACCCGCACCGGCGGCCGATCCGGATACCCGGTGACGTAACGCAATCCCCCCATCGCCTCGCCGATGGCGCCGAATCCGGCTCGTTCCCGATACGGGCCGGTCTGGCCGTAGCCCGACAACCTGACCATGACCAGCCCGGGATTGCGCTTCGACAATTCCTCCCAGCCCAGACCCCATTTCTCCAGCGCGCCGGGGCGGAAATTTTCGATGACGATGTCGGCTTGACCGGCCAGCTCGCGGACGATTTCCTGGCCGTCCGGCTCGCGCATGTTCACGGTCACCGACTTCTTGTTGCGTGCCTGCACGTACCACCACAGCGAGGTACCATGGTGCAGCTTGCGCCACTGGCGCAGCGGATCGCCGCCGTCGGGGGATTCGACCTTGATCGCCTGCGCACCGAATTCGGCCAGGATGCGCGAGCAGAACGGCCCGGCAATCAGCGTGCCGAGTTCGAGAACCTTGATGTCGGAGAGGGGTCCCATTTGAGTGCTGAGTGCTGAGTGCTGAGTGCTGAGTGCTGAGTGCTGAGTGCTGAGTGCTGAGTGCTGAGTGCTGAGTGCTGAGTGCTGAGTACTGAGTGCTGAGTGCCCATCGGCAGCCAGACGCGATATTATCTGCAAAATTCCGCAAACATGGGAATCGACACGATGAAACGCTTTCCTGCCCTGCTCGCCCTGCTTTCCCTGACCCTGATCAGCGAGGTTTCCATGGCCGCCTGTCCCGATCTGCTCAACCATCAGATGAACAATCTCGACGGCAAACCGCTCGATCTGTGCGAGTTTTCCGGCAAGGTCGTGCTGGCCGTCAACACAGCCAGCTATTGCGGCAACACCCCGCAGTACAATGGACTCGAAGCCCTGTATCAGAAATACAAGGACAAGGGCCTGGTCGTGGTCGGCTTCCCGGCCAACGATTTCGGCTCGCAGGAGCCGGGTAGCAGCAAGGAGATCAAGGATTTCTGCGAGCTGACTTACGGCGTGAAATTTCCGATGGTCGAGAAAACCAGCGTCGCGCCGGGGAAAGCCAATCCGGTTTTTGCCCAACTGGAAAAAATGACCGGCGACGCACCGGAGTGGAACTTCCACAAGTACCTGATCGCGCGCGACGGCAAGCGTGCCTTCAGCTACGGCGCGCGCACGCAACCGGAAAGCGGCGAGATCGTGAAGCAGATCGAAACGCTGCTCGCCGAGAAACCCTGACCGGGATGCCGCTCCGTGCCACGCTGCTTATCCTGTTGTGCGGCGCGAATACGGCCGCGGCCGACGACAATCCCGATCTGTTGTTCAATTGCAATCTGGCGGGGCTAAAACGGGCGATGACGCTGGAAGGGGCGCGCAACATTCTCTGGGACTCGGGCAACGCCTATGCGGCAACCGTGTCGGCGCAAAGCATCGATGCGGTCTACCTGCACAAATGGAGCAGCGACTCCACCATGCGTCACCATGTGGTCATCGGCCGGCTGGACGGCAAACTCTCGATGGAAGTCGATGAGCTCGGCGCCGACGGCGAAGTCCTGAACGAAATGGTGCGCGAGACCGGCATCTGCTCGCCGGAGAAAATCCACCCCCGACATTTCAAGGACGTGGATCCGAAGCGCCTCAGGCACTGATCGGGCCGCGAAGTCGCGCAATACCTTCCCCGCCTTCGGCGCGTCGGCGCGAACAATCAATCGAGTCCCTTTGATTCCATCGCCAGGGAACCCGGCCTCTCGGTCTCCCGCGTCAGTCGTTTGATTGCGCGGGCGGAGGAGGCAAAATGCAAGGCCTACCCATGTGACTTCCCTGCGGGGTTAGATGGCTGCCAGTACTGCCCGGCGAATTGGCTGGGGAAGCTCAATCGACTTGAAATAGCTAGCTGGGAAGAGATAGTCTTCGCCAGACTCGTCGATGACACGAATCTGCTTGTGCTTCTCAGCAACTCGGTCGGAGATGGTCCGGTAGATCTTCAGGGGCTCGAGCGACGCTTCGTAGCCCTTGTTTTTCAGGCAAATCACGAACTTCTTCGCAGTAGTCGCCATGGCGTATCAGTCGATGTAGCGCTTGATCTTGAATTCGCGACGACCAATTCCGGTCGCCTCGTACCAGTGTACCTCGGCCAGAATAACCGTGCCGTCTTCGAGCTTGATCCGGGCAAGACCCTTCCGCTTGCGCCACCTGCCCCGGCCATAGAGCTTTCGCAGACGGGCGATCTCTCGAATTGAGGAACCGACCGCGAAGGTCTCGATGTGCGTGATGTCGCCGACAATCTCGAAGTGCATCGCATGTGACCTTCAATCAGGCACAGCGGTTCCAGGCTGCCATCTAACGACGGTGTAGAAAAAGCAGCTGTGATATTGCTCCTGTCATGCATGTGCCGCAAGGTCGTGGCATCGAGAATTTGTGGGAGTCGATGCCAAGATGGCCCGCTACAAGACGATCGATACCAGCTCGAAGTTTCTTCCCGTTGTTCTTTCCGAACAACTGTTGCCCGTCACCTCCGAGACAGTGGGCAGACTTGCGGTGGTCAAGTGCCTGCGACGCTCGCGCGCGCACCCTGTCAGGGGCGCAAACGGAATGTGAAGTGACAATGAGGGCCGGCGCCAGGGAGCAAGGCCTCTCAGTCCCCGCGTCAGTCGTTTGATTGCGCGGGCGGAGGAGGCAAACATATACTGAAGTTCCAAGTGCGGCCGGGCAAAGAAAACCCGAATGCGAATCCCGCTCGAGGCCTCGCAACAGTCACCGCACGCCGGCATGAGATTCATGCGTCCTCCTGCCGAGGCTTGTGTGCGGCAGCCAGCCTTTCCTGCAGTTGAGCCGGCGCCGGAGCATAGTGGCTGAATTCCAGCGTGTAGGAGCCGTGGCCGGCGGTGAGCGACTTCAACCGCGACGGAAAACTTTCCATCTCGGAGAGCGGCGCCTGGGCGGTGATCGATATCACGCCGGGCCGGGGTGATCCGGTGCCGCGCACTTGCGCGCGACGGGAATTGAGATCCCCGGTGAGATCGCCGACGTTCGCCTCGGGGGTGACGATCTCGACGTCGACGATCGGTTCGAGCACGATCGGGCGGGCCTTGGTGAGCGCGTCGAGGAAAGCCTTGCGGCCGGCGGCGACGAACGCGACTTCCTTCGAATCCACCGAATGGCTCTTGCCGTCATATACGGTCACCCGCAGGTCCTGCATCGGGAAGCCGGCAATGAACCCCGAGTCGAGCACCATGCGCACGCCGTTCTCGACGGCCGGGATGTAGACCGAGGGAATCACGCCGCCCTTCACTTCGTTCACGAACTCGAATCCCGCGCCGCGCGGCAGCGGCTGCACCCGCAGGAACGCCTCGCCGAACTGCCCCGCGCCGCCAGTCTGCTTCTTGTGCCGGGCGTGCCCCTCCGCCTTGCTCGAAATGGTCTCGCGGAACGGGATGCTGGGCGGTTTGGTGTCCAGCTCCAGCTTGTGCTGTTCGGTCATGCGATCGAGCAGCGTTTTCAAGTGCATCTCGCCCAGTCCGCGGATCACCGTTTCGTTCGCCTGCGCGTTTTGCTCGACGCGAAAACAGGGATCCTCGGCGACGAAGCGGTGCAGTACATCGGAAAGCTTTTGTTCATCGCTGCGCTTTTTCGGCAGCAGCGTGAGTCCGAAAATAGAAGCCGGTAGATCGAGCGGCCGCGCATGGATATGGGCGTCCTCTGCGGCGTCGTGCAGAACGTGGTTGAAGCAGATTTCGTCCATCTTCGACACCGCGCAGATGTCCCCTGGGACCGCCTCGTCGGTGGCGATCTGCCGCTTGCCGCGCAGGATCCACAGATGCCCGGGCTTGAATGGCTTCCTGCCGTCGCCGATATACAACAGGGTATTGGGAGTCACGCGCCCCTGGTGGACGCGGAACACCGCGATACGTCCGACAAAGGGATCAATCTCGATCTTGAAGACGTGGGCGAGAACGTGCCGGCCCGGGTCCGGAACCGCCATCACTTCCCTTGTCGTCCGGTCCGTGGCGGTGCTGAGGTAGACGGGCGGGTTGCCCTCGGTGGGGTTGGGCAGGAGTTTCACGATCACATCGACCAGCTCCGCGATACCGGCGCCGCTTCTGGCCGAGGTGAACATCACCGGAATCAGGCTGCCGTCCCGCAGGGCGCGCTCAAGCGGCTCATGCAATTGTTCCGGGGCGACCTCGCCTTTATCCAGGTAGAGCCCCATCAGCTTTTCGTCCACTTCGACGACCTGGTCCACCAGCTGGCGGTGCGCCTGCTCAACCGAGGAAAAATCCGATTCGCCGCCCGGCGCGAAAAAGCAGTCCGACACGCGCGTGGCATGATCGGCCGGCAGGTTGATCGGCAGGCACTGCTTGCCGAACGTGGACTGGATGGTCTTGAGCAGGCCTTCGAGGTCGACATTCTCGGTGTCGATCTTGTTGACGATGATGATGCGGTCCAGACCCTGGCGTGCCGCCCACTGCATCATGCGCGCGGTCATCAGTTCGATGCCGTTCTGGGCATTGATGACGATTGCGGCGGTCTCGACGGCCGCAAGCGCCGGCAGGGCATGGCCCAGGAAATCCGGGTAACCCGGGGTATCGAGCAGATGGATGCGAGTGTCCTGCGTCTCGAAGCTCGCCACTGCGAGCTTGAGCGAGTGGTGGAGCCGCTTCTCGATCGGCAGGTAGTCGCAGGTGCTGTTGCCGTGCTCGTTGCCGCCATTCGGCGAGACGGAAGCAGCGCGCGCGAGCAGCGCGTCGGCGAGTGCGGTCTTGCCGCTGCCCGCCTGGCCGACCAGCGCCAAGGTGCGGATTTTCTTGATCGGATACTTACCCACTTTTTTCTCCAGATGAAAGTGTGGTGGCACGAACATCAAAGGGGGTAGGGCTTCACTTTACACGGTCAATTACATCTCGGCTTAATCCACGTCCAAAACAGGTTTTGGGGGGCTTCAGCTCGGTCGTGCGGTGCCGGTAGGACGCTCATTCCAGCTTACCAATTAAGCGATAGACTGCAATTAAAATTCCGAATCCGATGTACATCCCCAACAACGCAACAAGCATTAGCATCGCCATCTCGAAGCTTATTGTTTTCGTTTCCAACAGAAGAATAATCGTGCCAACGAGACCAGTAAACGAAACGACGATGCCGGCGACAACCTTTAGCGTTCTATTCTTTGGCATAGGTTATGCGGACTCTCTCGATGACGCCTAAATGGATGAGCCTGAACATGGCGCTCAACGTGTTGTTCTGTGGCGGGCCACGACGACCGCTGATCTGGCGCGATGCCGGCGGCCCGTCCGCAGCAACAAAGGGTTATGCCTCACAGCCACCGGCGAACGCTTGATTTGTAGGCGGAGTAGCCAGTAGCGAACATGGCTGAAAGCACTCTTTCTTCGGGTGCGATTTGGAACCGGTTTATGTAGAGCACAAAAGCCAACGGCCCAAGCAACGCCCAGGCGGAAGACAGAAATACTGCCCATGCGACGAGAATGAAGAGAAGACCAACGTACATGGGATTTCGAGTAACGCCGTAAATGCCCGAGCAAACTAACGAAGACGTCGTTTCCGGCTTCATTGGGTTGACAGTCGTTCTCGCGCGCCGGAACGAGATGACACCTGCGAGGCTGAAGCCACCACCAGCCAGAGCGATTGTCACCGCCGCGGCTACACGAATGAACGCGGGCACTTCAAGCACCGGGGCAACCAAAGAGATTCCCCACATGGCGCCTGCGATCAGGACCGTAACCGCTGGCGGTGGAATCTTGAGTTCAAGTGCTTGCATGCGGATGATCATGAGGCATAACGCCGTGCTGTGCGGCGTGCCCGCGCGGCGTTTGATAACCGCACGGCGCTGATGGCCCGTCCGAACCAGCCACAGGTTATGCGGTTACACGCCATGCGCCTCCTCCATGAAACGACGCATGTTTGGGGTTTCGCGACTTGCAAGAGCCCAGAAATTTTCGATTGCTCTGTCCAGAATCTCGACCGCTGCTTCACGCGGAATGGTTACTGACCTTTCGTTCGTGTAATGCTTGAGATCATTTCGAAAAGAATTCGCCATGTCCGCGAACAGTTTTTGCGACCAATTTTCGTTGTAAACAACCTTTCCAGTGGCGACACATGCTGTGATGAAGCTTCCCAGAGCATGCTCCTTGCCCTCCTTTTCCAAGAGCTTCCCCAATATTTCCTCGCTTGCACCTGCAAGGGTTATTGCGCAAACGTAGTCCTTTTCGTCGAGAAAGAGTTGGAGGGCTCGTTCAAGCTGATGCTCTGCAATCTCCACCCTGGTCAATGTCAGCATTTCGTTGGCGCCCAGTGTCTCGCTAAACCGCAACGTCGTGGTGAAAGGCGAGCCAGCGCGATAGTTTCGATTGGGACGACCGCTTCGGCACGTCCTTTCCACCAAAGCGTTGGGCGGCGGTTCATGCCGATTTCCCTTCCTCCTCCGCAGCGGTCAACTCCTGAGCAATGCGTGCCACATCGTCGATGTCAAACCGGGCCTTCTTCTTTGAGGTGACGATTCGTGCGGTTGCGCATGCCTTAATAAGCGCCTCAGAGACTTGCAGCTCTCCGGGGTTTTGGCCCTTCTTGATGAAGGCTTGCAGTTTATTCTGATGCTTGAAGATGTCGCCGAAATGCATAAGGCGCCAACTCATTGCCATTTTCTGTTCTTCGGTCAGACCGCGTTCCCGTAACTCCTTCATGACAGCCAGCATGCCGCGGTTTATTGGAATGTCCGCGAAGGAGTATGTCTTGTCGCCGTCGGCAAACAATGGCTTTGCGGCGGGATTCTCGACCGGCATGGTCAAGCTTGCAGCGGCGTGGTAAATACCCTGGCACCAAAGAAAAAGTTCAGGGTCTCCCGGGTCAGTCGAGGACTTGGCCAAATCCGTTAGCGATTTCATGGATTGCCCGACGCCCAACGTCAACGCTCAGCCACTGGGCTACGCAGCTGTCCAGTCGGCGGCAGCGTTTTGTTAGGAGCGACCTTCATATGGTGCCAGCAGGTCGGCGGGTAACATTTTGTCTTGTTGCTGTAAGCGTTTTGCCAAACCGGCGCACTGAACTTCCCACTCAAAGCGAGGACTTTTTTGAAAGTCCTTTCCGACCTCTCGAATCGCTTGATTAAACTCAGTGCCATTGGGTTCTAGCGCTTCCTTCAAACCTGGGATTGGTAGCTTCGTAACACGCCAATCAAAGAAGGTGTCAATAAATTTATCTTCATCCTTCGGAAATGCTTTGCCACACGCGATCATAGTTGCTCCGATTACAACTACAGCATGCTTTACTTTGGCGCAATTCTCATCGCAGATCCTTTGCGTTGGCGACGAACAACCTGCCATTGATGTTCCAAGCATTGCTGTGAGAACCCACTTGTTCATGTGGCTCCTAACGATAAAGCTCAGCAGCAGCGGGGCACCGGTGAGCAGTGGGTCCCAGAAACGAATCATGCCCCGCCGTCTGCTGCAGCGCCTGGTTCGGCGCTATGAGGACTCTCAGGCGAGCCCGAATGCTAGGACCAGGAAGCCCATCGCTCCGAACCCGGTGTGGATAACGAGCCCGGCCAATGTGCTGCGCCGCCGCTGGACAACGTAGGGCAGGATCAACGTGATCGGCACCAGGGTAAACAGGACCTGCCAGGGGAAGGCGGCGTGGAACAGCAACCACAGGATTCCGTTGACCAGCCAAGCCCGCCCCCCGAAGGCAACCTCTTGCCGCGGCAGCGCGACACCCCGCCAGACGAACTCTTCCCCAACGATGTTCAGCACAAAAAACGGGAGCCACGCGCCGAGAATCCAGTACCGGCCGGAACCGAGCGGCTCGAACACCATGAACGAAGGATGCAGATTCTTCTCCTCTTGCAGCATCCGGAGCACGGCGCCGATGCCGCCGGTCAGCACGCCGATGGCAGCCAGCCCTCCGACAGCCCAGAGCCAGTCGCCGCCATTCATCGGGCGAAGCCACAGCCGCGCCCCCAACGAACCCTGCCTTCCTGGACCCCGTTCTCGATGCAACAGCAGGGCAGCGGCGAGGAGGACAGGGCCAAAAAGGACGATGCTTGCGGCCAAGAACCACATCAGGACAGTCTCCGCTCCGGTAGCGGAGACGAACGCCGGGACGGCTACCCGCGTTGTCAGGAACAGCAGCAGAGCGCCCGCCCCGAAACAGCGCAGCAGAGCCGACCAGGCCCAGCGGCGGCACCCCATTAGGCTCCGGCCCTTCGCGCCTTTCAAAACCGTTGGCTGTCAGTGGCCTTCTCCCTCCTGTACGCCGAACTAGAAGTCGACACCTCCGAGGTGCCTAAAAAGACACCTGGAAGGTGCATAAAAAATAAGGAGTAATTCAAGTCACCGATGTTGTTCATTTCGCGATCCCCGGAGTCTATGCCAGCCGCCCTGAATCGATTCCCGTTCCTTCCGGAACCCCCCCGAAGCTTGCGGACCGTCCGGGCGATCGGCTGGATGCCAATTGCCGTAGTATCTGCGCCGACCCGCCTTATGTCGATTGGGTACGCTGCTTTTCGCTGTTGCGTCCCTTCGAACACCATCACGAACCCCTCGACACAAAATTCAGAGTTCTTCTCTGCGTTCCCTTTGCGCCTTTGCGCCTTTGCGGTGAAGGGTTAAGCGGTGAAAATTTACGAGGCGAAGTCGCGAAGCACTTTGCCAGCCTTCGGCGCGTCGGCGCGAATGCCCTGCGCGTCAGCGATTTTCCTGCCATTGATCCAGACGCCGTGCACGCCGGTGGCCGGCGTGGTGAGGCGCGAAGCACCGGCGGGAAGGTCGAACACGCGCTCCGCGCGTTTGCGTCCAACCGTCCGCGGATCGAACAGGAACAGGTCGGCATGCATGCCCGTCTTGATCGAACCGCGTTCCTTGATGCCAAAGATCTGCGTCGGCTCGGAAGTGATCTTGCGTATCGCTTCCTGCAACGGCATGAGCTTGCGCTCGCGCACCCAGTAGCCCAGCAGGTGCAGGCCGAAGCCGGCATCGCACAGGAAAGTCAGATGGGCGCCAGCGTCGGACAGCGAGATCAGGCTGTTCGGATCCAGCATCATGCGGCCGACCGCGTCGTCGTCGGAATTGAGCAGCGTGGCGGTGAACATCGTGTCGAGGTTTTCTTCGAGTGCGAGGTCGAGCGCGAAGTCGAACGGATGCTTGCCGGCTTCTCCGGCGAGTTCCTGCACGGATCGGCTCTCCATGTGGCGGTTTTCCGGCTTCGCCGTCTGCGCCACATACATCTGGTGCCAGTGGCCGTTGAACATGCGCCGTGCGCGCACCGCCAGTTCCTTCTTCACGTTGTCGCGCAATTCCCTGCTGGCGAGAATGCACGGCACATCCGCCTCCTTGGCTTCCATGACCGGCCGCCACGATGCAAGACCTTCGAATACGTAAGGCTCGTGCATGGTGAATTCGAAATTCAGCGGGCACGGGCTCACCGCGCCGTAGAGTCTGCCGCCGCGACGGCGCGCCTGTCCGATCGCTTCCAGGTCTTCGAACGTCGCCTCGGGGGTTTCGTTGCTGTGCAGGAGCGCCGCCACGATGTAGGGACGTTCGGACTCGCGCGCAATGGCCTCGATCGAGGTCATAGTGGTCGCTCTGGAATCCTTGGTCATCATCAGCACGCCGCGCCCGGCGTCCTTGAGCGCGGTCGACAAGGACATCAATTCCTTTTCGTCGGCCAGGCGCGACGGCATCGGCACGCCGGCTTCGCCGTTGTGCTGGCCGGAACGCGTCGTGGAAAATCCCACCGCGCCCGCCTGCATGGCCTCTTTGACGATGCCGCGCATCTGCGCTATTTCGTCGTCGGTTGCGGACCGTTTCGTCGCGCTGTCGCGCATTACCCAGGTACGCACCGACGAATGGCCGACGAATACCGCCGCATTCGGACCGACGCCTTTGCGCTCCAGCATGTCGAGGTATTGCGGGAAGGATTCGAAGTCCCAGTCGGTGCCGGTGCGCAGCGCATCGAGCGACATGCCCTCGACGTGCGTGAGATTGCGCATGACCAGGTCGCGGTCCGCCGGACGGCAAGGGGCGATGGTAAAACCGCAGTTGCCCATGATCACGGTGGTGACGCCGAGCGCGGGAGACGGGCTGGCAAACGGGTCCCAGGTGATCTGCGCGTCGTAGTGGGTATGCGTATCGATGATGCCCGGCATCAATGCCAGGCCGCCGGCGTCGATGCGCTCGCGCGCTTCGCCTTTCACCTCGCCGACTTCGGCGATGCGATCGCCTTTGATCGCCACGCTGCCGCGTCGCGGCGCACTGCCCAGGCCGTCGTAAATCGTTGCGTTTTCTATGACCAGATCGTGCATGTTTCTCCGGCTCTCCCTTCAGCCCACGACAGGAATCCTTCAAACTCGGTTAACACGAATCCTTCGTGCTGAATGCGCTGCGGCTTCTTGTTATTCAGTTTAACGGTAGTAGCGCTTCGCGCGGCTCTCCGCCTGTTCCATTGCGGATTTTATGCTGGAAGCACCGGATGCCGCCTGCGCGAACATGTTGACCACGATGTAGTCGGCCATCGTACCCGCCGATGCGGAACCGAGCTTGCCCGCGTAACCGTTGTCGCGCGTCAGTCCCGGCACATTGCGGAACGGCAACAGTTTCGGATCGCTCTTCCACACCGGCGTATCGGCGTAGGCCTTGAGCGGCTGCTGGACATAACCGAGCGAGGCCGACTGCCAGGCCTCGTACTGGCTGCGTTCCATCATGAAACGCAGGTACTCCTTCGCCGCATTCGGATACTTCGTATATTTGAAGACGAACATCGGGCTGAACGGATTGAGCTCGGCGGCATGGCCGACCGGTCCGATCGGCATGTTCACGTGTTGGATGTCGGCAAGGAGCTTTTGCACGCCGGGTTCTTTCGACGTCTTCACCGCGTAATAGATCGACACCCCGTTCAGCGTCAGGCTGATGTCGCCGGACAGGAAGGCCTTGTTGTTGTTCGGATCGAGCCATGAAAGCGTTCCGGGAATGAAGGTCTGGTACAGCGCCACCGCATACTCCAGCGCGGCAGCCGTTTCCTTCGAGTTGATGACGACGCGATTGTTTTCGTTCACCATCTTTCCGCCGTGGGCCCACAGCGCCCAGTGGGTCCAGGCGTTGGCATCGCCGACCGCATTGCCCAGCGCAAAGCCAACCGGAGTTCCCTTCGCCTTCAGGGCTTGGCACAACTTCAGGAAACCGTCGGTGGTATTGGGTACCTTCTCGTAACCGGCAGCCCTGACCGCACTTTCGCGATAGACCAGGCAGCCGCCGAGGAAACCCAGGCCGATGGCGATCCACTTGCCGTCGCGCATGCAGAAGCGTTTGGCGACGTCGTACCAGCCGCCGTATTTGCCGTCGAGGTAGGCCGCAAGTTCCGAAAGATCGAGGAGCTTGTCGGCGTACTGGTGCGGATCGTCGTACCAGCCGATCACGATGTCCGGCCCGCTGCCGATGTTGGCGGCCACCGCCGCCTTGGGACGGATGTCTTCGAAATTCTCGGCGTCCACTCGCACAGTCACGCCGGTCAGTTGCGTGAATTTCTGGGTATTGGCCGCCCACTGATCCTCGTCGCCCTGCACGAAGCGCTTCCAGCGCAACACGCGCAATTCCGCTCCTGCTTCAGGTTTGTAGCTTAGATCGGCAGCCTGCGCGGATGGTGAGCTCAGCAGACTCCCGGTGGCAGTCGAAATCGCGGTCGCACCGATCACCTTGAGGGCGTCCCGACGGGAAAACTCACTCATGCTTTTCTCCTTTGTTCCACGCCGACTCGGTCCCGCCCCGGCTCGGCGGATCGAAAAAACGCAGACGCTACTCCCTCCGATCTGGATACCTGATGTCGAGCACTTCCAGCGTGGTTTCGCCAGCCGGCCGGTCCCAGGTCACCGTATCGCCGACTTTGGCACCCGTCAGCGCCGTTGCGAGCGGCGACTGCCAGCTGACTTTGCCGTGAACGACGTCGGCCTCGTCTTCTCCGACGATGGTGAAAGTATGCGTGGCGCCATTTTCGTCTTCGGCTTTCACACTGGCACCGAAACGCACTTCATCGCGCGGCTGTGCCGCAAGGTCGACGGGGATCGCAGACTCCAGTTTCGCCTGGTAGTAGCGCAGGTCGCGGTCGATCTGGGTCAGCCTGGGACGGTCGAAGTCCTCCGCGGCGCGCTTCAACTGCGCGTGTTCGGCGTGAAGCTGGTCGACTCGCGCGCGCAGACCTTCGAAACCGGCCTGGGTCACATAGTTCGGCCCGGAACTGACCGGACGTTCCGGCAACTCCTCGCCTGTGAGGGCCTCGTTGTCTTCCTTGACGAAGGCACGGCTCATTGATCACCTCGTTCGGTCGGAAACAGCGTGCCGCCGCGTTTGACGCAGCGGCACGAAGAGTGCGGTGGACTATCCTAGCAAGATTTGCGGGCCGGTCTGTCGCTGATTTGAGCGGTCGATCATCGCATCGTTCCGCAAAGCAAGAAAACCGACGTGATTGCGGGGAATACACCTTTCAATTCATGCAGGTTAAGCTTTGAGGCCTTGTGCGTTGCTCGCAACACGCTCGTGCAGTGGCATGGTCCGGAGGACGCTGCGCCAATCGGATGGGGAATTCATGGAGGCGTCCACGCTGCAGCGCGCATGCATGTTCCAGTGCCCCCGCCGGCAACCTGCCATTGCATCCGAAAGAGGGAATTTTCCGTATAAAAATCAGCCCGGGCCTGCCAGAATACAGGCCGAGCCCGCTGCCCGCCGATCAGAAGCAAAAAGAATAGATCTTAATGGATATTTAAGAGAGGACCCTGCCGACATGCACGCAACGCTGCCCCTGATGAACGAGTTCCAATTTCCGGCCATTGATCGCAGGCGGCTGGAGACGCTTCAGGTCAACCTCGGTTACAAATGCAACCAGAGCTGCGTGCATTGCCACGTGAATGCCGGCCCCAAGCGCACCGAAATGATGGATCTGGAAACCGTGGACACCGTGATCCGCTTCCTGAGCGGCTCCGTCACGTGCACGCTCGACATCACCGGCGGCGCACCCGAACTCAATCCGCACTTCCGCACTCTGGTAACGGAGGCCCGCCGGCTCGGGATCGAGGTCATCGACCGCTGCAACCTGACCATCCTCGAGGAACCCGGCTTCGAGGATCTCGCCCGGTTTCTCGCTTCGAACGAGGTCAAGGTGGTGGCTTCGATGCCGTGTTATCTCGAAGACAATGTCGACCGCCAGCGCGGTGACGGCGTGTTCGAAATCAGCATCCGCGCCTTGCGGCGCCTCAATGCCCTGGGCTACGGCAAGCCGGAAACCGGCATGACGCTCGACCTCGTGTACAACCCGCAGGGGCCGTCGCTGCCACCTTCGCAGGCGAAGCTGGAAATCGAATACCGCCGCCATCTGGGCGGCGGCTATGGGATCGAATTCAACCGGCTTTTTACGCTGACCAACATGCCGATCCAGCGCTTCGGCAGCACGCTGATATCCAAGGGCCAGTTCAACGGCTATATGCGGCTGCTGAAGGACGCCTACCAGGCAGAAAACCTCGACGCCGTCATGTGCCGCTCCCTGCTTTCCGTGGACTGGAAAGGCTATGTTTACGACTGCGACTTCAACCAGATGCTCGGCCTGCCCCTGCACGTGGCGGGCAAGCCGCGCGTCCATCTCGCCGATCTCATCGGCAAGGACCTCGAAGGCAATCCGATCGTCGTGCGCGACCATTGCTTCGGCTGCACCGCGGGACAGGGCTCCTCCTGCGGCGGCGCGCTGAACTCATAAATCACGCATTCGGGGACCAGGTTCATGACGCTCGACGCGAACTTCGGCATTTATTTCTGGGGTGTGCTGCTGCTTTACGGTGGAGTCATGTACGCCATGACACCGACCGCTGTCGGCATCACCAGTTTTTTCCGCGGCACCGACAACGCTGGGCGCGCCGCGTCCCAGTGGATGCTCACCGCGAGCATTTTTATCAGTTGGATATTCGCCAAGTCGGTCACCAATGCGGCCAACCTCGGCGCGGCGTACGGCGTGGTGGGCGGACTGGCCTATGCCGCCTACTGGTTGTCGATCCCGCTCGCCGGATGGGTCATCTACCGCCTGCGCACACACCACGGTGCCACCGGACTGGTCGCCTTTCTGGTCGGCAAGTATGGCCGCGCAGCCGCCATCGCCTTTACGCTCGCAATTCTGATCCGCCTGTACAACGAAGTCTGGAGCAACACCGCCGTGGTCGGCGGCTACTTCGGGCCGCCGGGAAGCGCGGCGTTCATCGGCTCCGCGTTGCTGTTTACCGCGGTCACCCTGCTTTACGCCGTCAAGGGCGGATTGCGCAGTTCGATCATCACCGACGTGCTGCAATCCGCAGTATTCATACTGTTTCTCGGCATCGTCCTGTTCTACGTGCTGCCCAGCCACGGCCCGTCCGCCTTGCTCTCGAATGGGGACTTTCGCATGAACGCGGGCGTGGATCTGCTGCTGGTCGCACTCCTGCAAGTGCTTTCCTATCCGTTCCATGACCCGGTGCTCACCGATCGTGGCTTCATCACGCAAGAAAAGCCGATGCTCAAGGCTTTCATCTGGTCCGGCACGATCGGCTTCCTCTGCATCCTCGCCTTCAGCCTGGTCGGCGTGCATGCGCGCCTCGAAGGTCTGCCGCACACCGACAACGTGCCGGCGGCGGTCGCCCAGGGCTTCGGTATCGCCGCCACTTTCGTCATGACCGTGGTGATGATCGTTGCCGGCGGATCGACCGTGGATTCCACGTTCGCATCGCTGTCCAAGCTGGTGGCGCAGGAACTACCGATGTTGCGCGGACGCATGCCCGGTGCGAACGTGGTCCGCATCGGCGCATGGACCATGGTCGTGTTCGCGGTCATCGGCAACCTGCCCATGATCGCCGGCACCGACATCCTCAAGGCCACGACCGTCAGCGGCACCATGGTCATGGGCCTCGCGCCGGTGTTCCTGCTGGCTGGCTTCACCCGCTATTCGCCGCTTTCCTTTCACCTGTCGTTCTGGACCGGGATCGTGCTCGGCGTGCTGTTTACGCTGGGCTGGATACCCAATTCCTGGGCCATCGGCGGCGGCAAGTACGCGCTGCTGCTGGGAACCAATCTCTACGGCCTGATCCTGTGTTTCGCCGGCTTCCTGCTGCCGTTGTGGCTGCGTAAACGCGCAGCCATCCCCGGATGAATCCGGCTGATATCCAATCCGGGGCGCGCTCCGCGAGCACCCTGTCGCCGGGACGCAGTTGCCCGCTGCACTACCGCTATGCGCCGGAAGCGCTCGACCGCGCGCCTGTAATCCACGCGGATACCCTGTACGTGATCGGCGGCCTGTACGGCAACCTTCCGGCGCTCTCGGCCTTGCGGGCACTTGCGAGCCGCGAGTCCATGTCGCCGCAGTTCGTGTTCAACGGCGATTTCAACTGGTTCAATGTCGACCCCGGCGGATTCCGGCAGATCAACGAGACCGTGCTCGAACACCTTGCGTTGCGCGGCAACGTCGAGACCGAAATCGCCGGCGACGATGCCGGTGCCGGCTGCGGCTGCGCCTACCCCGATGACGTCGCCGACGCGGAAGTCGAATTTTCCAATCGGATCATCGAACGGTTGCGGCGCACGGCGCGGGATGTTCCCGACATCGCAGAACGGCTGCTGCAACTGCCAATGCAAATGACGGTGGAAGTCGGCGGCATCAGCGTTGGCGTCGTGCACGGCGACGCGGAGTCGCTCGCCGGCTGGGGATTCGCCCACGACGCGCTTGCCGACGAGCGCAACCATTCGAAATTCGGCGACTGGTTCCGGCGCGCAAACGTGCGCGTCTTCGCCTGCAGCCATACCTGTCTTCCGGCATTACACGAATTCGATCTTCCCGGTGGGACGGCAGCGGTGATAAACAATGGAGCGGCCGGCATGCCCAATTTTTCCGGTGCGCAATACGGCGTCATCACCCGTATTGGTCTCACGCCGGCACCGGCTGGACGGACGCTCTACGGCAGCCGCATCGACGGCGCATTCATCGATGCGCTGAGGCTCGACTACGACCACGCCCTGTGGTTGAGAAATTTTCTGGCCGACTGGCCGGAGGGATCGCCGGCGCATTCTTCCTATTTCCGCCGAATCGTGTCAGGTCCGGCCTTCACGATCGACCAAGCGCTCGGAAACAGGCAACGGAGGACCTGCGGTGACTAAAGGCAGATGGCTGTTAGTCGTGCTGATCGCGGTGCTGGTGGCCGCGTATTTCGTGTTCGACCTGGGGCAGTACTTCAGCCTGGGCTATCTTAAATCTCAGCAGGCCGCGATCGACGCGTATTACGGGAGCAATCCACTGCAAACCGTGGCGGCGTTCTTTCTGGTCTACGTGGCGGTAACCGGCCTGTCCCTTCCCGGAGCCACCATCATGACGCTCGCCGCGGGGGCCATATTCGGACTGCTGTGGGGCACGATCATCGTGTCCTTCGCTTCCAGCATCGGCGCGACGCTGTCATTCCTGGCTTCGCGCTTTGTGCTGAAGGATTCGGTACAGGCAAAATTCGGCGACAAGCTCAGGGCGATCAACGCCGGCATCGAGAAGGACGGCGCCTTCTACCTGTTTACGCTGCGGCTGGTTCCGGCCTTCCCGTTTTTCGTCATCAACCTGGTCATGGGATTGACGCCGATCCGGATCCCGACCTTCTACTGGATCAGCCAACTCGGCATGCTGGCGGGCACCATTGTCTACGTCAATGCCGGCACCGAGATCGCCAAGATCGATCGCCTTTCAGGAATCCTGTCGCCGACCCTGCTCGCATCCTTTACTCTGCTCGGCCTTTTTCCGCTGATCGCGAAGAAAGTCCTCGAACTCGTGAAGGCGCGCAAGGTTTACGCACGCTTCCGGCGTCCGCGCCGCTTCGATTGCAACGTCATCGTGATCGGCGCCGGATCCGCAGGCCTGGTGTCTTCCTACATTGCGGCCGCGGTGAAAGCCAAGGTCACCCTGATAGAGATGCACCGCATGGGCGGCGATTGCCTGAATACCGGCTGCGTGCCGTCGAAGGCACTGATCCGATCGGCCAAATTCCTGTCGCACGTCAAACGCGCGGCGGAATTCGGCATGCGCGAGGCCAGGGCCGATTACGAATTCGCCGACGTGATGGAGCGGGTGCAGCGCGTGATCGGCGAGGTCGAACCGCACGATTCCGCGGAGCGCTATACCGGCCTGGGCGTGGAGTGCATCCAGGGCGAAGCGAAAATCCTGTCGCCGTGGGAAGTGCGGGTAAACGGAAACGTGTTGACCACGCGGGCGATCGTCATCGCCGCCGGTGCGCGCCCGTTCGTGCCGCCCATCGCCGGCATCGAGCAGGCCGGCTACTTCACGTCGGATACCGTATGGAATCTGCGCCGGCTCCCGGCCCGGCTGGTGGTTCTCGGCGGCGGGCCGATCGGCTGCGAACTGACGCAGGCGTTCGCCCGCTTCGGCTCGACAGTCACGCAAGTGGAAATGCTGCCGCGGATCATGATTCGCGAGGACCCGGAGATTTCCGAAATGGTATTGGCACGCTTTCGCGCCGAAGGCGTGGACGTGAAGCTCGAGCACAAGGCCAGGCAATTCCTGGTCGAGAACGGCGAGAAAATCCTAGTCTGCGAACACGAAGGCCGGGAGATTCGCATCGCCTTCGACGCGGTGCTGGTCGCGGTGGGCCGTGTCGCCAATACCGCGGGCTACGGCCTGGAAGAACTCGGCATTCCCGTCACCAAACAACGCACCGTCGAAACCAACGATTTTCTGCAGACCATTTATCCGAACATCTATGCCTGCGGCGACGTGGCCGGGCCGTATCAGTTCACCCATACCGCGTCACATCAGGCTTGGTATGCGGCAGTCAACGCGCTGTTCGGAGGCTTAAGGAAATTCCGGGCCGACTACAGCGTCATTCCCTGGGCGACCTTCACCGAACCGGAAGTCGCCCGCGTCGGTCTCAACGAAACCGAAGCGCGGGAGAAAAACATCGCTTACGAGGTGACGACTTATGGCATCGACGATCTGGATCGCGCGATCGCCGATTCGGAGGCGCACGGGCTGGTCAAAGTGTTGACCGTGCCGGGAAAGGACAAGATCCTGGGCGTGACCATCGTCGGGGAACATGCCGGCGACCTGATTGCCGAATACATCATGGCAATGCGCCACGGCATCGGCCTGAACAAAGTGCTCGGCACCATCCATATCTACCCGACGATGGCCGAGGCCAACAAGTACGTCGCCGGCAACTGGAAACGCGCACACGCGCCGCAGGGGCTGCTGAAGTGGGTGGAGCGCTATCATGCCTGGATGCGAGGATAGCGCGAGGGGCTAGGGGCTAGGGGCTAGGGGCTAGGGGCTAGGGAAAATACTAAATCATGATCCGCAAATTTCTATTCGTGACGCTGCTTTCGCTGATTCCTTTTTTTCCTGCGCATGCATTCGACCACTCGCATGCGCAATGGGACGCCCTGACAAAAAAACATGTCGTCTGGCTGCCCGGAGGGCATGCGTCCCAGGTCGACTACAAGGGTTTTCAGGCCGATCGCCAGGCGCTCAAGGCCTATCTGGGCGGCGTCTCCTCGGTGAACCAGGCGGATTACGACGGCTGGAGCAAATCGCAGAAGCTCGCTTTCCTGATCAACGCCTATAACGCGTTCACCGTCGAGCTTATCCTGACCGGATACCCGGAGGTGAAATCGATCAAGGATCTCGGTTCGCTGATCAGAAGTCCGTGGAAGAAGAAGTTCTTCACCCTGCTCGGCAAGGAGCACGGCCTCGACGATATCGAGCAAGGCATGATCCGCGCGCCAGGCAGCTTCGACGAAGCCCGCATTCATATGGCGCTGAATTGCGCTTCGATCGGCTGCCCGGCGCTGCGCGACGAGGCTTACGTCGCGGACAAGCTGGACGCGCAGTTCGAAGACAGCGTCGTGCGTTTTCTCTCCGACCGCTCACGCAACCGTTTCAACGACCAGGGCGGCAGGCTCGAAATGTCAAAGATTTTCGATTGGTACGGCAAGGATTTCGCGGCGCGGTCGGGATCGGTGGAGGCCTGGTTGGCGCGGTACGCCGACAAGCTCGCCGACGAACCGAAGGTCCAGCAGACGATCCGCGACCGGAAAGCCAAACTCGAATTCCTGGATTACGACTGGGCGCTGAACGACAAGAAGTGAGGCGTGAGGCGAAAGGCGTGAGGCGTGAGGTCAAACCGGCGAGCCTTTCCATCGTCGTACCGACGCTGAACGAGGCGCCGGGCATTGTTTCGTTTCTCCAGCCGCTGCAGCGGCTGCGCGAGCGCGGGGTCGAGTTGATTCTCGCCGACGGCGGCAGCCGTGACGGGACCGTGGCCGCGGCCACCCCGCTGGTGGACCGGGTCATTTCCGCCCGGCGCGGCCCTGCGTCGCAGATGAATGCAGGCGCAGCCGTTTGCGCTGGCGACGTCCTGTTGTTTCTGCATGCGGATTGCACGCTTCCCGAACATGCCGATCATTCGATCCTGAACGGCCTCGCCTCTTCACGGCGGCGCTGGGGCCGCTTCGACGTGCGGCTCTCCGGCGCGGCCATTATGCTGCGGGTCGTCGAACGCGCAATGAACCTGCGTTCGCGCCTGACGGGCATCTGCACCGGTGATCAGGCATTGTTTGTCGAACGTACGGTGTTCGAGCAGAGCGGCGGTTTTCCCGAAATCGAGCTGATGGAAGACGTGGCGTTCAGCGGGCAACTCCGGAAATCCGGCCCGCCTCTTTGTCTCTCGGTCACCCTGGTCGCTTCATCCCGGCGATGGGAAAAGAACGGGATATGGCGCACCATTCTATTGATGTGGCGGCTGCGACTCGCTTATTTCCTCGGATCCGAACCCCGCCGTCTTGCTGAACGCTACCATGGCCGCGAGAAATGAAAGCAGCCTCCTGATATTCGCGCGCGCGCCGGTTCCCGGCAATGTCAAGACTCGGCTGATCCCGCTGCTCGGCGCACACGGCGCGGCGGCGCTGCACCGCGCGCTGACAGAACACGCGCTGGCGGTGGCTCATGAATCGGGAATCGGTCCCGTCGAACTGTGGTGCACGCCTTCGACCGACGATGCTTTCTTCCACGCCTGTCACGAGCGTTTCAAGGCCGAACTGCATCCGCAATGCAAGGGCGATCTCGGCATGCGCATGCTCGATGCCTTCGAGAATGCGCTCGGCCGTTCGCGGCACGTGCTACTCACGGGCAGCGACTGCCCCTCCCTGACCGCGGCGGACCTGTGGACCGCCGTGCGCGCGCTTCGCGATGGCCGCCACGCCGTGTTCTGCCCGGCGGAGGACGGCGGCTACACGCTGATCGGCCTGACGCACGCGATGCCGGCGTTGTTCGACGCGATGACCTGGGGGACCGACATCGTCATGGAGGAGACCCGTCAACGCCTGCGCAATCTCGGCTGGCGCTGGCACGAACTGCCGACTCACTGGGATCTGGATCGCCCGGAAGACTATCAACGGCTGGTGCGCGAAGGCTGGATTGCGAACGCAGAACCGGGCGGTCAATCTTGAGCCGTCGCATCGCGGTTGTGGTACTCGCGGTCGCGGGCAGCCTGACTTGCGTCGATGCGGCAAACGAGCAAGCCGCGATCGTGCGCTTCTCTTCCGCGAAATCCGGCGATCCGCTGCCGGCCCCCTGGAAGCTCGTCACGCTGGCGAAGATCAAGAAGCCGACGCGTTACTCGCTGGTGCTCGACGCGGACAAGACCGTGCTGCGCGCCGATGCCGACGCCTCGATGGCGAGCGTGATGCACCCGCTGCATTTCGATCCGCGCGACCATCCGGTCGTCGAATGGCGCTGGAAGATCGCCCACTTGCTGCGAAAATCGAACATCGCCACCAAGGCCGGCGATGATTTCCCGGCACGGTTCTACGTGCTATTCGATTACGACATCGCCCGGCTGCCGTTTGCCACGCGCGCGAAAATCCGGGTCGCGCGCGCGCTCTTCGGCGAAGATGTTCCGCTCGCGGTGCTGTGCTACGTGTGGGACGGCAAGTCCATCAAGGGTGCGGCCACGTGGAGTCCCTACACCGACCGCGTACGGATCATCGTTGCCGAAAGCGGTGAAGCGCATCTGAACCAGTGGGTCACAGTGAGGCGCAATATCGTCGACGATTTCCGTGCCGCCTTCGGCGAAGATCCGCCTCAGGTAACCGGAGTAGCCGTGGCCACCGATACCGACAATACCGGCGAGTCCGCTGTCGCCTTCTATGGCGATATCCGTTTTCTGAAATCGGTCGAAGACCGATGAAGCGCCTTGTATTGATCGGCGGCGGACACGCTCACGTGGAAGTGTTGCGCCGCTTCGGCGTGCAGCCGCCGGCGCGCGCGGAACTCGTCCTGGTGAGTCCGCACCCGGATACGCCTTATTCCGGCATGTTGCCCGGCTGGATAGCCGGACACTACACGCGAAACGATTGTCACATCGACCTGGCGCGGCTGGCCCGCTTCGCCCGCTGCCGCTGGTTGCAGACGTCTTGCAACGGCATCAATCCGGACGCGCGCCTGGTATTTTGCGAGAACGGGCAGACCCTGCCGTTCGACCTCGTGTCCGTGGATATCGGCAACCGCTCGCCCGCGCTGGAAACGCCGGGTGCGATCGAGCACGCACTGGCGGTCAGACCGATAGATCGCTTCATGGCGGAATGGGAGGAGGTCTGCCGCATGGCGGCGGCCGGCCGTGCGCCCCGCCATATCGCCATGGTGGGCGCGGGTGCTGCAGGAGCCGAAGTGCTGTTGTCGATGCAACATCGGTTGCGCGAGATCGCGCCCACCCTGCGGCCGGAATTCGAGCTCGTCGGCGACGGCCCCGATCTCCTCCCCGGCCACAATGCGTCTGCACGCGCGATCCTGAAACGCGTGCTGGAAGCTCGCGGGGTCAGACTGCGGCTCAACAGCTGGGTCGAGCGCGTGGATCGGGGGCGATTGCAATTGCACGACGGTGCGGCGATTGCGACCGAACTGATCGCGTGGGCCACCGGTGCCTCGCCATCGCTGTGGCCCCGCTCGGTCGGACTGGCCACCGACGACCGCGGCTTCATCCTGGTGAACGATGAGCTGCAGTCGGTCTCGCATCCGGGCGTGTTTGCCGCCGGCGATATCGCCACGATGAGAAACCATCCGCGGCCAAAATCCGGCGTATTCGCCGTGCGCGCCGGACCGCCGCTCGAGCACAACCTGCGACGCGCCTTGCAAGACCTGCCACCCGTCGCGTGGCAGCCGCAGCGCCATGCATTGGCTTTGATCACCACCGGCGATCGCCATGCCATCGCCTCGCGCGGCGATCTGGCACTGCAGGGCGACTGGGTCTGGCGATGGAAAAACTGGATCGACCGGCGCTTCATGCGTCGCTATGAAATCCGCGAGTGATCCCGCGCCGGGCTTTCGCCCGGGCCATGGGTCTGCCCGCCCACCTTATTGATATTATTCGTGGTTGCGCCTGTCATAAGCGGCAAACAGAGCGCGCGCTGCTCCTGTCACGTACGCAAAGTCGCGGCGTTTGACTCGTTCCGTCTTCACTGCACGCGATTTAGGATTTACCATTCGCCATTCATCATTCACCGTTCACCGCATCCATGGCCCGCTTCGTCATCACCGTTGATTTTTATCTGCATGCCGGCACGCTCGAGCCCTTCCTCATCCTGATCAAGGAAAACGCCCACAAGTCGCTCAACGAGGAGCCCGGCTGCGATCGCTTCGACGTCCTGATCGAAAAAGGCGCGCCCGATCACATCGTGCTGTACGAAATCTACAAGGACCGGGCGGCCTTCGATTTCCACCTGAAGTCGCGCCATTTTGCGGAATTCAATACGGCTTCGCAACGCTACGTAAAAGACAAGAAGGTCGTGCAATACGAATATACCAATGATGGGGAAAAGAACCGGGACTAGAAATACCGTGATACCCCTGTGAAGCTTGGTCCGGGTGTAAACACCCCTGCGAAGCTTGGTATGGGTGTAAACGCCCCTGTGAAGCTTCCTCTTTCACCCCGCTCTATTCCCGGTACAATCCAGACGTCCGATCCCGGCATGGCGCAACACGTTTCGACAACAAGGGAGGTCGTGGATGTCGTTGCTGGATATTATGATGGTCAGCGGTGTGGTGCTGCTGATCGTGCTGATCGTCGCACGCAGGAAACGCTGAACGAAAGCCCGACTTCAGCGCGGGCAAACCCGGACTGGCGTCAGCCGCGATTCATCAGTTGCCGCACCGCCTCAGGCCTGGGTAAGGGTGCGACGGCGCCGTATCCCGTCGTCGTCAGCGCTGCCGCTGCATTGGCATAGCGCAGTGCCTGCCAGAAATCATCCCCCGCAGACATGCGCGCCAGCAGTGCGCCGGCGAAACAGTCTCCGGCTCCGGTCGCATCCACACAGTCCACCTTGTAGCCCTCGATGCGCTCGCGTCTCGTCGAATCGCTGCCGATGACGCCACCCGCGCCGAGCTTGAGCGTCACGACCCCCGCACCCGCACGATGGCACCAGTCGACGATCGCATCGGCATCGCGCAGGCCGCACAGCGCTTCGGCATCTTCCATGCTCAGCAGGAAGTAATCGGCTTGCGCCAGCGTAGCCGTGATCACTTCCCTGGCTCGCGCGAGCGGCCACAGCCGCAACCTCAGATTGGAATCGTAGACGAACGCCACACCCGCACTTTTCGCGGCTTCGATCGCGGCGCATACCGCGTCGCACGCGTTTTCGCTGATCGCCTGGCTGATCCCCGAAGTATGGAAATACCTCGCGCGCTCTATTAATTCGAGCGGCAGGTCGGCCGCACTCAGACGGCTCGCCGCCGAACCTTTGCGCAGATAGCTGAACACATGCCCCGTCGCGCCGTGCGTAATGAAATACACCGCCGTGTGCGCTTCGGGATCGATTGCAACACCCGAAGTGTCGAGTCCTTCGTCGCGCCAAAGCCGGAGAAACTGGCGGCCGAACTCGTCATCGCCGAGCCGGGTGATATACGCGACGCGCGCGCCCAGGCGCGTGGCCGCGATCGCGCAGTTCATGGTGTCGCCGCCGAAACCCTGCAGATACCTGCCGGGAGCCTGCGGAATTTGGCTGAACTCGTAGAGCGGTTCGCCGAGCGAGACGACGTCGATATCGGGCACAGTCACACGGGCGCCGTCGCCGCGATTTCGAGAAATCCGCGTGCGTGTGCGATGACCCCGCTGCGATCGCCCGCCGCCAGCGCCTTCTGATCGATGACATTGTTGCCGATGCCGACTACCGCCGCTCCGGCCTTGAAATAGTCGAGCATATTCGAAGACGACACGCCGCCGGTCGGACACAGGGGAATATCCGGATAAACCGCGTGCAACGCGCCGAGGTGGGAGGGTCCGCCGGTGGAAGCGGGAAAGACTTTGACGACGGTTGCGCCTTCGCGCCATGCGGCCAGCACTTCGGCCGGCGTGAAACCGCCGGTCAGCGCCAGGCGTCCCGCGTCATTGGCCAGCGCCGCCATCCCCGGCACCAGGCAGGGCGAGACGAGATAGTCGGCGCCCGCGTCGAGACAGGCCTGGGCACTGCCAAGGTCGAGGACCGTCCCGGCACCGACCAGGAAATCCGCGTTGCTGCTCCGGCGCAGTGACCCGATCAGCTCGATCGCGCCCGGGGTCGTCAGCGTCAGCTCGACGGTTCGGAAACCGGCTTCGATCAGGCAATCGATCGCGGTTTCGGCATCCCGCCGGGAGCGAAGCCTGAGAACCGGGATCACCCGCAGCGCAAGCAACTTGCGGACATTGGCACTTTTCTTCATGTCATCATGGCATCGGGTGGGCCTTGGGCAGCGGCGCCGGATGGTGAATTCTAGAAGCAAAGCCCGGTGCTGGGTAGCGAACCAGGCGGAGTCGTCTGCCATCATAATTTATCAAGCGACAAACTCGGCAAACGCAGGCACGTATGCCAGGAGACGGGTAACGGGGCAAGCCTCAATAAAAGGTCCTACAGACATTCGTGTGGGTAGCAGGGAAACGGCAACCGGTAATTGAGCGCCTGAATGAGGCAATGCACCACGAAGGCACGAAGACACGAAGAAAATCGGCAGGAAGAAAGGCATCGAAAAATGAGGAGTGGCGATTCCCAAAACGCCGCGTTCCCCGACTTCAGGCGAGAATACGAATACTGAAGCAGTACCAATGATTGCTTCGAGTTTCTCGCTTCGTCTTTCTTCGTGGCTTCGTGGTGAAATGGTCTTGCTTATCGAGGCGCTTTCGACACCCGTATAAAACCCCGATGATCCAAAAAAAAAGGGCCGCATAGCGGCCCTTGGTTGTTTTTTCTTTCACTCAGTCCTGCTTTACCGCCTTCTTCCTCTTGCTGGAAATTCCCGCGCTTCATTCACGCGTAGCGGCTGTCCCTTGAAATCCTTGCCATCGAGGCTGGCGATCGCCGCCAGCGAGTGATTTTTTCCGGGCATTTCGACAAAACCGAAGCCCTTGGTTACGCCCGAAAAAAGGTCGCGCTTTACTTCGGTCGACTTCACCTGGCCGAACTGCTTGAACAACTCCGCGAGGTCGGTTTCGGTCACTTCCTGCGACAAGTTGCCGACGAAAATATTCATTAAAGTGTCCTTTATAGTGTCTATCAGCGGTTTCCACCCAGCAATGACGAGATCGAACGATTGCCGTTCTGGCGCGGTTGCGAATCGCCACGGCGCGCACTGTTTCCGCTGCGCTGTCGATTATCGGTGCTACGGCCCTGGCCACCACCACCGGCTCCCTGGCTGCGACGCCCATCGCCGCTGCCAGTAGTGCGGGCGCCCTGCCCCTGCGAGCGCGGTCTGCCTGCTTGTTGCCGTTGCTGCGGGCGGCGCTGGCGCGATGCGACAGCATCTCCGTCCGTTCTGAGCGGCGCTCCAGTGGGCTGAAATCCCTCGATCACCACGCGCTCGATGCTGCGCCTGAGCATGCGTTCGATGTCCCGCAGGAAGTCGCCTTCCTCCGAGCATACCAGCGACACGGCCTGCCCAGAACTGCCGGCACGACCGGTACGGCCGATACGATGAATATAATCTTCCGGCACATTGGGCAACTCGTAGTTGACCACATGCGGCAGTTGCTCGATGTCGAGCCCGCGTGCCGCGATGTCGGTCGCGACCAGCACGCGCACCTTACCGAGCTTGAACTGGGCCAGGGCCCGCGTACGCTGGCTCTGGCTCTTGTTGCCGTGGATGGCGTCGGCACTGATGCCGTCCTTGTCCAGCTGCTCGGCTAGCCGGTTCGCGCCATGCTTGGTGCGGGCGAACACCAGCACCTGGCGCCAGTCGCCCGCATTGATCAGGTGCGCCAGCGCGGCGCGCTTGCGATCCTTGTCCACCGGGTGCACGACCTGGGAAATCAGATCGGCGGTTTCCGTGCTTTTCGCCACGGCGACTTCCACCGGCGATTGCAGGAAGGAATCCGCGAGGCCGCGAATTTCCTTCGAAAAAGTCGCGGAGAAGAACAGGTTCTGCCGTTTCGACGGCAGCGCAATCAGGATACGGCGAATGTCACGGATGAACCCCATGTCGAGCATGCGGTCGGCCTCGTCCAGCACCAGGATTTCGACTCGCGAAAGATCCACGGTGCGGCTTTGCAGATGGTCGAGCAGTCTTCCCGGCGTTGCGACCAGGATGTCCACGCCACGGCGCAGGGCGCCGATCTGCTGGTGCATGCTGACGCCGCCGAAAACCGTGGTCGATTTCATGCGCAGGTGGCGGCCGTAGCCGCGCACGCTGTCTTCGACCTGCGCCGCCAGCTCGCGGGTGGGCGTCAGGATCAGCGCGCGAATCGGGCGCCGCGAAGAATCGCCGCCGGTAGTGCGGGCGGTCAGCAACTGCAACAGCGGCAGCGTAAATCCGGCCGTCTTGCCGGTTCCGGTTTGCGCGCCGGCGAGAATATCGCGGCCTTCGAGAATGACCGGAATGGCCTGCGCCTGTACCGGAGTGGGTTGCGTGTAACCTTCGTCGGCAACAGAGCGGACCAGCTCGGCACGCAGGCCGAGCGCTTCAAATGATGTGCTAATGGAAATCTCCTGAAACAGCCTGCAGAAGCCCAGGGGCATTCCGAACCGGTTCAGGCAGAATCGAACAGAGTTGAAATTTTTCGGGGAAGCAGAACTACCACGAAGGGGCTGAAACGCGGACCGATTGACGCGAAACAAAATCCTTGGGGCGGATCATACCGGCTTTCGCGTCCGAAGTCGCGGTTTTTCTGCACTTTTACCGGGTCGGAGCGCCGGCTTGCACGTTCCTTGCAACAAAACCGGCAGAGACTTCTGCACGATCACCTTCAGGATGACATCCTACCCGTTGTTGAGGCTGTATCGGCGCACAACTGGGCACTGGATGCAATTGCCGGAGCGCTGCGATCGGTCCGCTGCATTCGCCGTGCCGGCACTGGGCTGGTGCGCTACGCACCATCATCGGTCGGGCTGCTATTTGAGGAAACAGGGATGAGTTCCGTCGTCGCTTCGAACGAGTCCGTAGCGCCGGCGGTCAGGCTGTCCGGCTCGACGGCGCTGGCCGGCCACATCACGGCGACGGACGTCGCCGTCAAGGACCTCGGCAAATGTCTGCTGCCGTCCCCCGTGGTGGCCCACCTTGGCGAAAGTGCGGTGGTATTCGTGGGCGCCGCCGAAAAGGTGCTGGTGGATGACCGCATGTCGGTGATCCGCGCCCACGCCAGCCAGGCGACCACGTTACCCGCCTTCGAACTGGCCGGGCCGCGCAACAAGATTTTCTTCGATCCACGCACCGTCGGCTGCGGCATCGTCACCTGTGGCGGCCTTTGCCCCGGCATCAACAACGTCGTGCGCGGCCTCGTGCTCGAGCTCGCGCGCGGTTACGGCGTCAAACGCATCCTCGGCTTTCGCTACGGCTACGAAGGACTGATCTCCCGCTTCGGCCATGAACCGGTAACATTGACCGCGGAGTCGGTGGCCCACATCCACCATCAGGGCGGCACCATCCTCGGTTCCTCGCGCGGATCGCAGGATCCTGGTGAAGTCATCGACAATCTCGAGGCGAACGGCATCAACATCCTGTTCGTGATCGGCGGCGACGGCACCATTCGCGGAGCCATGCAGTTCAGCGCCGAAATCGAACGCCGTGGCCTGAAGATCGCCGTGGTCGGCGTGCCCAAGACCATCGACAACGACATTCACTTCATCGACCGCAGCTTCGGTTTCGAAAGCGCCTATTCGGCGGCGGTCGACGTCGTGCGCAGTGCGCGCGTCGAGGCGATGGGTGCACGCAACGGCATCGGGCTGGTCAAGCTCATGGGCCGTCATTCCGGCTTCGTGGCGTGCCAGGCCGCGCTGGCGTCCGCCGACGTGGACCTGGTGCTGATTCCCGAGATCGAGGCGACCCTAGAAGGCGAACGCGGCGTGCTCGGCAATCTCGATCGCGTGCTCGCGCGCAAAGGTCATGCGGTCGTGGTCGTGGCGGAGGGTGCGGCGCAGGAACTGATGGATGATGACGCCGCAGCGGGTGGAACGGACAAGAGCGGCAACGCGAAGCTCAAGGATATCGGCGTATTCCTGCGCGAGCGCATCACCGAGCATTACCAGCGTGCCAGCCGCGAAGTAACGCTCAAATACATCGATCCGAGCTACACGATTCGCAGCGTACCGGCCACGCCGTCGGACAGCGTCTACTGCTGGAACATGGCGCGCAACGCGGCGCACGCCGCAATGGCGGGGAATACCGAAATGCTGATCGGACGCTGGCACGGCCGCTTCGTCCACGTGCCGATGGCATTGGCCACGCGCAATCGCAAGCGGGTCGATACGACGGCCGATCTGTGGATGTCGGTGATCGAAGCCACGGGACAGCCCAGATCCTTTTCCTGAATTCCGCGCAGTTTCAGCCGCAGGCGCCGACTGCGCCGCAGGCCGTGCAGAACTCGCAACCGTCCTTCCTGATCACGGCGCTGTTGCCGCACTCGAGGCAACGCTTGCCGGGCAGGATCTGCAGATCGCGCGCTTCGCGGTCGCGGGTCGCCTCCGGAATTTCCAGCACGCCCATTTCATCGATCGGATAGCCGCGCCCGTCGAGTACGCCCAGCATCGCGTAACGGTGGATCATGAGTTGCGCGACATACGCCACTGTACTCGGCCAGGTGCGTTGCTTCTCCTCGCCCGGCACCTTGGCCATGAAGTCGCCGAGCGGTTCGGCGTAGCTCAGCAGCTTGCGCAGCTTCATGCCGATCCAAGCCGGATCGATGACGCGCATGTCGAGCGACAACAGCTTGCACAGGCCATCGAGCGAGCGCGGATAGCTGCCCGCCATCCACACCGAATAAGGCCGGCGCTGCCCCGACGGCAGCACCAGCTCCTTCAGGATCAGCACGAAATCGTCGCCCGAACTCGGGTTATAGACATCGACCGACCACGACATGGTGCCGTCGGTGCCGGTCTTCGGTTCCTTTTTTGCGAACAAGGCGTCCAGCACCGGCGAGCGATGGTCACGCGGCGCCAGGCCGCCGAGTTGTTCCACGCGCCAGTTCACGATGCGGGCGAATGCGGCCACGGTGCTCGGCATGCGCACCAGCGCGCCGTCCGGCGGCATCGGGCAATCGAAGGCATCGTCTCCTGCGGTGCGCGAAAGGATGTCGAGCTTCGTGCGCAACCACGCGCGGTCCTGCGCACGCATGTCCATCGACAGTGTCTTCGCGACTGCGCCGAGACCGCGCGGCTGTTCGTTGCCGTTGACCCAGACTTCGAAGGCGTGCGGGTCGCCGTTGTCGACGTGGCCGACGAAAATCGCGAACTGCCCGAACGGCGATTCGACCATGTAAGTCCACGCCGGATTGCCGGCGGCAAGCTGCGGCCGGCTCGGCCAGCGCAAGCTGGACAATGCCGGCATCGGCGCAACGTCGAGGCGAATGCGGCGGTCGGCATCGGAAGTATCGAGATCGTTGGGTGCTTCGGAATGCGGGGTAACCGACAGCACGGAGCCCAGTACGCCGTTCGGGCGGTAGGTGGTGATACCTTTCAGGCCGGACTTCCAGGCTTCGAGATAAAGATCCCTGAACTCTTCGAATGGATAATTCTCGGGAACATTGACCGTCTTGCTGATCGCCGAATCGACAAACGGCGCGACCGCCGCGACCATGCGCATGTGATCGAGCGCGGAGATCTCCAGCGCGGTGACGAATTGCGGTGGCAGCTTGGTTACGTCACCGCCGATGTGCCGGTACAGACGCCAGGCATAGTCTTCGACGTCGTAAACCTTGTGCGAGCCGTTCGCTTCGCGCTTCTTGCGCTGGTAAGTCCAGGAATAAGGCGGCTCGATGCCGTTGGCGGCATTGTCGGCAAACGCCAGCGAGATGGTGCCGGTCGGCGCGATCGACAATAGATGACTGTTGCGCAGGCCGTGCGCGCGGATGTCCTGTTTGAGATTCTCCGGCAGCCGCGACGCAAAACGCGGAGCGGCAAGATACTGTTCCGCGGCCAGCAGCGGAAAGGCGCCTTTCTCGCGCGCCAGTTCCACGGATGCCGCATAAGCTTCATCGCGCATCGTCTCGGCGATTTTCGCACCCATCTTGCGGGCCTCGTCCCCGTCGTAGCGCAGGCCGAGCATGATCAGCGCATCGCCCAGGCCGGTGAAGCCGAGCCCGATGCGGCGCTTGTTTCTTGCCTCTTCGGCCTGCTGCGGCAGCGGCCAGACGGTGGCGTCGAGCACGTTGTCGAGCATGCGCACCGCCACCGTCGTTACTTTCGCAAACGCCTCGAAGTCGAACCGCGACTTCGGGGTAAAAGGCTGGGATACGAACGGCGTTAGATCGATGCTTCCCAGGCAGCAGCAACCGTAGGCGGGCAACATCTGTTCGGCGCAAGGATTACTGGCTTCGACCGTTTCGCAATAAGACAGATTGTTTTCGGCGTTCACGCGGTCGATGAAGATTACGCCGGGCTCGGCGTGGTCGTAGGTCGACTCCATGATCTGCTTCCACAGATCGCGCGCTTTGACCGTGCGATAGATCCAGCGGCCGTCGGCCGCCTGGCGTTCGGGTGCGCCAACCATTTCCTTGCCCGGCCGCACCGGATGCACCAGGTCCCAGTCACCGTTCGCTTCCATCGCGCGCATGAATACATCGGTCACCGCCACGCTGATGTTGAAATTGCGAAGATCACCGCCGTCCTTCGCGTGGATAAATTCCTCGATATCTGGGTGGTCGCAGCGCAGGATGCCCATCTGCGCGCCGCGCCGCGAACCGGCGGATTCCACGGTTTCGCAACTGCGGTCGAACACCCGCATATAGGACACCGGTCCACTCGCACTGCTTTGCGTGCCGCGCACCAACGCGCCGTGCGGACGAATCGACGAGAAGTCATAGCCGACCCCGCCGCCACGACGCATGGTTTCCGCGGCCTCCATAAGGGCGACATAGATGCCCGGCTTGCCGTCGCTCATTTCCGAAACGGAATCGCCCACCGGTTGTACGAAACAGTTGATCAGCGTCGCACTCAACTGCGTGCCGGCCGCCGAATTGATGCGTCCTCCCGGGATAAAGCCGTTCTCGAGCGCTTCGAAAAACAGCGGCTCCCATTTGCCCGGATCGGATTCCACGGCAGCGAGCGCACGCGCCACGCGGCGGCGCACATCCTCGATGCTGCGCTCGCCGCCTTTGGCGTACTTCTCCAGCAGCACGTCGATGCTGACCTGCTGTGGCGGGAGCAGAAGATTGGTGTCGTTGGCTTTCACAAATCGAGATCCCGAGGTTTTAACAGTCCAAATGATACCCGCGATAACGCGCCGGGTGGCGCTCCCGTTAAGAGCTAATCAATGAGCTAAGGTTGCAGCGCGATCCTGAAGCGCCTGCTCGACTACACTCCTTGTCGGACCAGCTACCCAACTGGAAGCCGTTGACGCAATGAACCGATTCACTTCGCGCGGTGTGACTTCAAGCCTTTGGGTTTCGTGCCTCCCGATGAGCGCAGTCCTTCGTGTCAGAGGCGCGACGACTTCGGTTGTTGGATGCCTTAAAGCAGCGGGAGGCGTATCCGCAAAACCGTCAGCCAGCCATGTAACCACACGATCGCTTGTAACGAACCATTCGCCATCAGGCGTATTCAACCGCACCCAAGAAAAGCGCGGAAAGTGCTGAACCTGGAAATGCCACGCCTGAAGGTGCAGAAATTCAAGATGGTCATCACGCTGAAGTATCCACTTCCACCCACGGTGCCGATACGTCTCGAGTTCCTCGAGGGTATTCACCTCGCGGCGTTCGCCGGTCTTTGGTTCTTCGATAAGCAGTGGTCGCGTCCGATCGCCGGACTCTGGATATCCTTCTGGCGGAGGCTCCACCACGCCAGATTCCAGACCGAGTGGCGGATCATTTACCCACTGCTGCATCAAGTCCATCCAACCTGGCGTCCGTGCCGCTTGCCACGCGAGAAATCGCCATATCTCAGGAGGCGGGTCATTACCTTCTATTGGCTCCGTCGCAACGAATTTTCTTATTGCGGATGAAGCTGCCGCTTCAATTTTCGAAAGATGAGCTTCAATCGACTTGCTAGGGTCGGCGAGTCCTTCTGGCCCATCGTATAAACCGGGAACAATCGAAATGTTCTTCGGCGAGCGACGTTTTACTTCGCCTGTGGTTAGTAGCCCTAGCCAAACGAACGGGTCAGGGGTTCCATTGGATTCCGGATCTGTGAACCCGCTGAGATAGAAGCGAGGTACGGTGTGCGCTCGGGTTGCCATGTCTGCTGCGATGATCGTCTAGAATCGCTCAACTATAATTTGATTTTCGCTTTCCTCTGCGCCCTCCGTGCCCTCTGTGCCTCTGTGTTGGGTGTAGACGCCGTAAAGCATCATGACGCCATCGCGGTGGGGACCTTGTGCCCCCGCTCGGCAAGGAACGCCCCCAGCACTTTCCCGGTATGGGAAGACTTCACGGCCGCGACCTGTTCCGGCATGCCTTGCGCCACGAGCCTTCCGCCGCCTTCGCCGCCTTCCGGCCCGAGGTCGATGATCCAGTCGGCGTCCGCCATTACATCCAGATTGTGTTCGATGACCACAACGGTATTGCCGGCATCGACCAGCCGGTGCAATACGCGAATGAGTTTCTCCACGTCGGCCATGTGCAATCCCACCGTCGGTTCGTCGAGCACATACAGCGTCTGCTTCCCTCCGGCACCCGCACCGCGTCGCGGCTCGTCCGAGGTCCTCACTTTGGACAGTTCCGTAACCAGCTTGATCCGCTGCGCTTCGCCGCCAGACAACGTTGGGCTTTGCTGGCCGAGTGTGAGATAACCAAGACCTACGTCCTGCAATAGCCGCAGCGCGTGATGAATCGCCGTATGCGCGGAGAAGAAATCCACCGCCTCGTCGATGCTCATCTTCAACACCTCGCCGATCGACTTGCCTTTGTAGTGTACCGCCAGGGTTTCGGGGTTGAAGCGCGCGCCGTTGCAGACATCGCAGGCCACTTTCACGTCCGGCAGGAAACTCATCTCGATCTTCTGCATGCCCTGCCCCTCGCAGGCATCGCAGCGGCCGCCTGCCGTGTTGAAGGAGAAGCGGCCCGAATCGAAGCCGCGCATGCGAGCTTCCTGCGTGCCGGCAAACAGCTTGCGGATCGCATCCCAGAAACCCACATAAGTTGCCGGACATGAGCGCGGCGTTTTGCCGATCGGTGTCTGGTCGACTTCGAGCACCCGGTCGATTTGTTCCCAACCTTTGATCGCCGTGCAGCCGGCCGGCTCGAACGTGTTTTTGTTGCGCTTGTTGCGCTCGCCCACAAGCGCGGCCAGGTTGTCGTGCAGGATGTCGCGCGCGAGCGTGGACTTGCCGCTGCCGGAAACGCCGGTAACCACGCTCAGCCGTGCCAGCGGGAAACGCACATCGACGCTTTTCAGGTTGTGCAATTTCGCGCCGTTCATCTGGATCGCCGGTGACCGGCCATCGGTCGAACGCCAGGGCTGCAGGGGATGCAGTAGCGGATGCGATAGAAACTTTCCGGTCAGCGACGCAGGCGAGCGCATCAACTGCTCGACATTCCCCTCTGCGATCACTTCGCCGCCGAGACGGCCCGCCCCCGGACCGAGATCGACAACATGGTGTGCGCGTCGGATGGTGTCTTCGTCATGCTCCACGACCAGCAACGTGTTGCCCTTCTTCTCCAGCTTCTCCAGCGTATTCAGCAGAATCTGGTTGTCGCGCGGATGCAGACCGATGGTCGGTTCGTCCAAGATGTAGCACACCCCGCGCAGATTGGAGCCAAGTTGCGCAGCCAGCCGGATGCGTTGCGCCTCGCCGCCGGACAGCGTCGGCGCGGAACGGTCCAGCGTCAGATAACCGAGGCCGACCTCCGACAGAAAGCCCAAGCGGCTCTTCAGTTCGGCCACCAGGTCGCGCGCAATCTCCAGCTCGCGGCCAGCGAGCCTCAGCCCGGAAACCAGCTCGCCGAGTTGCGCGACCGGCAGCATGCCGTAGTCGGCAATCGAACGATCGCGCCACAACACGGCGAGCGCCTCGGGATTGAGCCGCTTGCCCTCGCAATCGGGGCAAGGCTCGTCGACTTGCAACCATTCGATCCAGGAATCCAGCACGTTGTCCTCGGTGCCGGTGCGCGAGCGCTCCTCGTCCCAGCCCACTTCGTCGATTTGCAATCCGGTGCCGTAGCAGCTTGCGCACCAGCCGTGCTTGGAGTTGTAGGAAAACAGGCGCGGATCGAGCTCCGGAAAGCTGCGCGCGCACGAGGGGCAGGCGCGCTTGGTCGAGAACACGGTCTCGGACACCTTGCCCTTGCCGGTCATCAAGCCGTCAAGCGGCGCGATGACGTGCGCCACGCCTTTGCCGTGCTCCAGCGCCAGCTTCAAGCTTTCGCGCAACACTTTTTCATCCGCGGCACTGACGTGCAGGTCCGCGACCGGCAATTCGATCGAATGTTCTTTGAACCGGTCGATGCGCGGAAACTTCTGCGTCGGTAAAAATTCGCCATCGACACGCAAAGTCGGAAAGCCCTTGTTATTGGCCCACTCGGCGAGATCGGTGTACACGCCTTTGCGATTCACCACCAGCGGCGCCAGCAGACCGATGTGCTGACCTTTGTACTCGCGCATGATGCGCGCCGCGATAGCGTCCGGACTTTGCGGCTCGATCGGCGCCATGCAGTCCGGGCAATGCTGCGTGCCGAGCTTCACGAACAGTAGGCGCAGGAAATGATGGATCTCGGTCAGCGTGCCCACGGTGCTCTTGCGCCCGCCGCGGCTGGTGCGCTGCTCGATCGCCACCGTCGGCGGGATACCGTAGATCGCATCCACGTCCGGGCGCGAAGCGACCTGCACGAATTGCCGGGCGTATGCGTTCAGCGACTCGAGATACCGACGCTGGCCTTCGCCGAACACGATGTCGAATGCAAGCGTGGATTTCCCGCTGCCCGACACGCCGGTGATCACGGTGAACTTGCCGCGCGGCAGCGAGAGGTCGATGTTCTTCAGGTTGTGTTCGCGCGCGTTGTGAATTTCTATGGACGGATGGAGCTCAACGGGAACGGGGCGAGAACCACCTAGCGCTTGCTGCGAGAATGCCCCCTTCTCTATGGCCCGCTCGTATTCCTTCAGCGCAACGCCGGTATGGGATTTTTCATCGAGGCGGATCTGGTCCGGCGTACCCATGAACACGATAGCGCCGCCGGCTTCGCCGCCTTCGGGGCCGAGGTCGATGATCCAGTCGCACGCGGCGATCACGTCGAGGTTGTGTTCGATCACCAGCAGAGAATTGCCGGCTTCAACCAGGCGCCGGAAGGAGCGCAGCAATTTTGCAATGTCTTCGAAATGCAGGCCGGTGGTCGGTTCGTCGAACAGGAACAGCGTTCCGCGTTTCGGTGAGGGGATAGAAGTAAAGGGTGAGGGGTGCCTAACTGCCTCTACCAAATGGCCCGCAAGTTTCAGGCGTTGTGCTTCTCCGCCGGACAAGGTCGGCACGGGTTGGCCGAGCCGCAGGTATTCGAGGCCGACATCGGCTAGCGGACGCAGCCGACGCAGCACTTCCGGCGAATTCGCGAAATAGTCCACCGCTTCCGATACCGTCAGGTCCAGCACGTCGGCAATGCTTTTTGCCGGCTTGCCGTCGGGTGCGATCGTAACTTCGAGCAGCTCTGGCCGGTAGCGGCGTCCGTCGCAATCGGGGCAACGCAGATAGACGTCGGAGAGAAATTGCATTTCGACGTGCTCGAAACCGTTGCCGCCGCAGGTCGGGCAGCGGCCGTCGCCGGAGTTGAAGCTGAACATGCCGGGCTTGTAAGCGCGCTCCTTCGCCATCGGCGACTTTGCGAACAGGTCGCGGATCGCGTCGAAGGCGCCGACATAACTTGCGGGGTTGGAGCGCGTGGTGCGGCCGATCGGCGTCTGGTCCACCATCACCACATCGCCAACCAGGTCCGCGCCGGCCAGCGCCTTGTGTGCGCCCGCCGCCTCAGTGGGCTTGCCCTTGTGTTTCAGGAGTGCCGGATACAGGACGTCTTGCATCAGCGTGGATTTGCCCGAGCCCGATACGCCGGTCACGCACACCAACCGGTTGAGCGGAATCGCAACATCGATGTGCTTGAGGTTATGCTCCGCCGCACCCCGTACTTCCAGCCTCGGATCCTCGGTTTTCACCGGCATGCGTTTCAACCCGGCGTCGGCACGCCGCCGGCCGCGAAGGTATTCGCCGGTTAGTGAATTGGAGTTGGCAGCAAGTACGGTCGGCCGGTCGAAGAATACGATCTCGCCGCCCTTCTCGCCCGGCCCTGGCCCCATGTCGAGGATGCGGTCTGCCGCGAACATGATCTGCGGATCGTGCTCGACTACGACCAGCGAGTTGCCGGCGTCACGCAACTTTTGCATGACTGCGATCACGCGGCCCATGTCGCGCGGATGCAGGCCGATGGACGGCTCATCAAGCACGAACAGCGTATTGGTCAGCGACGTACCGAGCGCGGTGGTGAGGTTGATGCGCTGGACTTCGCCGCCGGACAACGTGCGCGACTGACGGTCGAGCGTCAGGTAGCCGAGTCCGACTTCCTGCAGGTAGGAGAGCCTTGTGCGGGTCTCGCCGAGCAGCAACTCCGTCGCTTCATCGAGGAGCAGAGAAGGAAGGTGAACGGTTGCGAAAAACCGCGCGCAACGATCCACCGGTAATTGCATGAGGTCGTGGATGGTCAGGCCGGGCACATCGTGCAGTTGCGCATCGTTCCATGCGACATCCTTCGGGCGATGGCGCCTGCGTGGCTCGAGCACGGCATCTGCATCCTGCTTGTTGCCGACCCGCCACAGCAGCGCATCCGGCTTCAGGCGGCTGCCTTCGCAAGCCGTGCACGGTGTGTACGCGCGATAGCGCGACAGCAGCACGCGGATATGCATCTTGTACGCCTTGCTCTCCAGCCAGTCGAAATAATGCTTCACGCCATACCAGGCACCAGGCCAGGACTCCTTCCAGCTCACCCATTCCGGCTCGCCATCGATGACCCAACTCTTCTGCGCTGTACTCAAGGCGCGCCATGGTTTGTCGAGCGGGATGCCACGTTTCTTCGCATACTTCACGAGATCGTCCTGGCATTCCTTGAAGCTCTGCGTCTGCCACGGCTTGACTGCGCCGCCCCCCAGGGTCTTCGATTCGTCGGGGATTACCAGCCCGTAGTCGACGCCGATGACACGGCCGAAACCGCGGCAGGTATCGCAGGCGCCAACCGGCGAATTGAACGAGAACGTACTCTGGCTCGGCTCGCGATAGTGGATGTCGCAGTCGGGGCAGTGCAGGTCGCCGCTGTAGCGCCACGCCGCGGCGACCGGTGGCTTGTCACTGGTGACTGGTGATTGGTTCGCGCTGTCGCGCGATCCTCCGGCCTCCCCCACCGGACAGACGCTGACACGTCCGTTGCCGACGCGCAGCGCGGCTTCCAGTGCCTCGATGACGCGCGCGCGTTCCGCGGACGACATGCGCAAGCGGTCCTGTACGACTTCCAGCCGGTTCTTCGCCTTCGAATGGATTCGCGTGTAGCCCTGGCTCTCCAGCAGCTTGAGGATCTCTTCCTCGGAGAAATTCTTCGGGATGCCGACCGGAAAGGTGATGATCAGGCGCGGATCGCCGGCCTGCTTCGCCCGGACCTGCAGGTCGGCGTAAATAGAATCGGGATTGTCGCGCCGCACTGGTCGGGCACAGCCGCGGCAGTAGAGTTGCGATGCGCGGGCGAACAGCAGCTTCAGGTGATCGGCCAGTTCTGTCATCGTGCCGACCGTCGAGCGCGACGTGCGCACTGGATTGGTCTGGTCGATGGCGATGGCCGGCGGAATGCCGTCTATGCGATCGACCTGCGGCTTGTCCATGCGATCGAGAAACTGGCGGGCGTACGGAGAAAACGTCTCCACGTAACGACGCTGACCCTCGGCGTACAGGGTGTCGAACACCAGCGAAGATTTCCCCGAGCCGGATACGCCGGTCACCACCAGCAGTTCGTTCAGCGGCAGCTCGACGTCGAGGTTCTTGAGATTATTCTGGCGCGCGCCGCGAATGTGAATGGCTTCGGAATGCTTTTCGGACATGGAGGGTATATGAGGAAAATAGTTCGGCAAAACAAGGGATAGTTCCTGCCGGGGCAGACCGGCACGTTGCTATTCTACCGGCCCGAAATGTGGCCGAGGCGATCATCGGCAACAACGGCAGCGCTGTTCCGCTCTAGCGGTATCAGGCACTGTGTTCGAGCCTTCCGAAAGTAAAACCTGATATAACGCCGTGCATGCCATGCGTTCTCAAAGCGTCACCGAACTTGCTCGCTGCCGGCGCCGCATTGCTCGGCTTGTTGTCCGTGCCAATGGCAATTCGCGCGGAACCACCTGCATCCCATCAAAGGCACGCCGCACCGGTAGAGGCCGAGTTTCGCGGCTGTGAGTCGGCGGGCTGGTGCCGGTTCTCGATCGAACCGCTGGATCCTTTGGCGGAGTCACTGCACCGCGTGCGTCCGGATGGCGTTTCGCGAATACCCGGCGACGAGGCCATTTCCATTGCGATGCGCGATCGCCTCAATGCCCTGCTCGCCAACATGATCCACCAGTCCAAACGCATCATGCTGCATGATCTGCGCAAACTGGACGACGGAACGTTCGCGGCCACCGTGACGGTGAACGGTGCGAACCTGGCGTCAGACCCGATTGTTCTGGAATTGCGAGAAAAGGTTACCAGGACGACCCGGTAGTTACGGCGCGGGGTTTTCTGTCGGTGTTCCAGGACGCTTGCATCGCGGGCAGGGAAACCGGGTTGTGAAAAATTCCCGGCGGCCTCAGCCGCCGGGATGGGAAAACAATTGCCCTGACCTATTCCTTCGTGATGGTCCAGACGACTGCGGATTTTGGCGTCGTGTAGAACGGCGATTCCATCTGGTAGTTCACGTAGAGTTCGCCGTAGTCCGCAACGTACATCGTCTTGCCGTCCATGCTGAACTCGACGTCGTTGGTGCGCTCGAATCCGCCCCGGTTTTCCTTTTTCTGATAGGCATTGGGACCCGGATCGATGTTCTCGGCGAAGATCGACCACTTGACGCCGGTCGGGTTGAGGAACTCGACCTTCACGATGGCCGGCCACATCGGTCTCAGACTTTCCGGACCATTGTCGATGATGCCGAAGATCGCCGTAAACAGCGTGTCGGGACCCGTGCCGAAAGCCTTGGGCGCCCAGGCCAACCCGTCCATCGGGTTGTTCGTATCCCATTCCAGCACCGGATTGATATACCCGTTGGGGTTGGGATTCGCTACGGCGAGCGGCGTGCCCCGCACACCGATCGAATGATCGATGAACCGGTACGGGGGCAATTGCGGAATAAACGGCTTGTCTCCGATATTGAGCTGCGGATTCGGGCGCGTAGGATCGAACCTGTTGCCACGGTAAACATCTGGTCCGAAACGCTTGATGTTCACGAAATGCGCGCCTTCCTTGTCCGGAAAACCCGCGTCCTGGCCCTTCTCGGTCACCACCCAGAGCTTTTCCGACCCATTGGCGACACGGCGATTGCCCTTGTCGTTCATTCCGTTGTCGCTGACGACCAGGGCATTTTCAAACCGCGAGCCCTTGGGGCCGAAGGCGAGACCGGACGAATTGCGGAGCCCCATCGCATACACTTCCCAGTCGTTGGTGGTGTAGTTGCTGTCGGCTTTCAGCCTCGCCCTGTGAATGGCGCCACCGCAGGGCTTTTGCGCCTTGATTACCATACCCGGCTTGGACGGTGTGCCCTTGGGCAGGTAGGCACCCGTCAAATTGCCCTGGCTATCGCGAATGTTCAAGCCCGTTGACACTATGTCCCGGCAGGGTGGATCACGAGGCAGCGGCGGAATACCGGGCGGCGTGCGTTTCTCCCAATATGGATCGATCGCGTCGGTCCAGCCATGGATATCGGGATCCGCATAACCGGAGTTCGACGGAGCGCCGACCGCGTAATACAGCCAGCCGTCATGGCAAATGATCCCGCCCAGCGCATGGTCGCCAATCGGCACTTCGTTCATGATCAGCTTGGGCGTGCCGTTCACGCCGTCGATTTCCCAGACGCCGTAGCTGTAGTCACCGACATAAGTGCGGCCGTTCTCCGCGCAATAGCCGATCTCGTTCAGGGCAAAGGACTTGAACATGCCCAATCCGACGTTGTCCTTGATCAGCTTGCCGGATTTGTTAAAGATCTTCACGTGAGGCTTGTCGATACCTTCCGGCGGGAAGCCGAAAGTATTGCCCGAAATGGCGACCCAGACATTGTCGCTCTTGTCGACCGTGATCGATGTGACCGTATCGAGCCCGGCCGCGAACACGCCGACCTTGTACCCCGCTGGAACCTTGATCTTGCTCGGGTCGGGTGTGACGGGCGTGCGCGTGGACCATTTTCCTGCCGGACCACCCGGTTCAGCCTTCGCGCGATCCTGCGCGAATGCGGAACCGGAAAGGGCCCCCACCGCAAGCGCGACTACTGCTGCATATTTTAGAATTTTCATTTCTTCTCCTCCTCCTGGTTAGAATTCCCTGCACGTGCTTCGTCAGAATTCCACTTCAACTGCGTTACGACGTAGCTGCATATCCTGGCCGTTCGACCGGCTGGATCTTTCTTATCTCTATTTTTTTTCCGCCGTTCCCGTCAACGTGCGGATATGGGCGACGAGGTCAGCGACTTGCTCGTCGTTGAATTTGTGCTCCCAGGCGGGCATGGCCGCGATCTTGCCCATGTAGGCGCCGCCCTTGTTGATAATCATCTTGAGATAGTCGTCCGGCACCGAGGCCATGTATTCCTTGTTGGCGAGCGTGCCGATACGCGGCACGAACCCGCTCTTTGTCCCTTCCTGGCCGTTACCGTAGGTGCCGTGGCATCCGGCGCACATCTGTTCGAAAATTTCCTTGCCGGTCTCGGGAGCGGTTTGTGCCAACACCGTGACGGGCGCAACGGCCGACAGCATGATTATGATTGTTATCGAGTACTTCATGCACATCCTTGGGAAACCCGTGAATAACCGGATTGCAGGATAGGGAACTACAACCGTAACACGTGTCGCGGGACGGCTCAAGGGAGCCTTTCCCAGTCAGTCACGCCCTATTTATTTTTGTGCAGCGCATCGCGCACAAAATCGTTGGTATAGGCGTCGGCAGGGTTCAGATCCTTCGCTTCCCTGACCGCCTGCTCGAAACCGCTCAACACCTTCAACTGCGCCTCCGCTCCCGCCGGGGGAAACAGTCCATCCCGGGAATAGCTCTCGCTGTTCTTGCGATATGCATCCAGGTAGAGCGTGCGATCACCGAGCAGATATTCCGTCGGGACCGTCTTTGCCACGTCGTCCGGCGTCGCCGTCTTCAGCCACTTCAGTGCGCGCACCATCGCGTTCGTCAGCGCCTGTACCGTGTTCGGATTGGCCTTGATGAATTCTTCGCGGGTGTAGAGCGAGCCTGAAGGCAACGGGCTGCCGTAAACCGATTTGGCCCCCTGCACGCTCACGGTTTCCACGACGACCCTGATCGTACCGGTCTTTTCCAGCAGCGTAATCGCAGGCTCGATGTTCGCGATCGCATCCAGGTGGCCGGCGCGCATTGCCGCGACGGCCGCCGGACCGGTGCCGACACCGATGATGGACACGTCATCGGGTTCAAGCCCGACTGAGGCCAGCAGATGATTGATGAAGGCATGCGTACTCGAACCAGGCGCCGATACGCCGATCTTCATGCCCTTCAGATCCTTCGGCGACCGGTACCGGGCGGCCCGCTCTATCGCCACGCCGAGCGATATCGCGGGCGTGGCCCCCTGCAGCACAAAACCGCGAAGATTCTGGCCGCGCGCACGCATGACCATCACGTGATCGAATCCGCCGGAAACAACATCGGCACCGCCACCCATCATCGCCTGCAACGCCTTCGCCCCGCCTGCAAAATCGACGATCTCGACCTGCAAGCCCTCGTCCCGGAAATAGCCGAGCTGTTCCGCGATCGTAAGCGGCAGGTAATACAATGAGGCTTTGCCGCCGACTGCGATGGTGGTCTTCGGTTTTTCGAGCGGCGCACCGTGCGATGCCGTAACGCAGAGCAAGGCACCCAGCGCGAAAATGAACGCGATCAGTCTTCTCATGTATTTCCCCGCATTGGTGGTTTAGGGTCGGTGGATTGTAACGCGGCGATCGTGGCATACGACGTTGAAGACGCCGACGCGATCTGACGTTAAACTTGCGCCTTCCACGGCCCGCAAAAAAACATGGCCGTGAACAGAGGAGAGCGAATCGTGATCGATCTGTTTTCTGCGGGAACTGCCAATGGATTTCGGGCGTCGGTGGCGCTGGAGGAGGCCGGACTGCCTTATCGTGTCCACAAAGTCGATCTCGCCAAGGGCCAACATTGCGGCGCGGAGTTTCTGAAGCTCAACCCGGCCGGCCTGATCCCCGTCATCGTCGATCAGGACGGCCTTGGCGACAAGCCCATCACGCTTTCGCAATCCGGCGCCATCATCCTCTATATCGCGGAGAAAACCGGCAAGTTCCTGCCGAAGGACGCGGCGCGGCGCGCTGTCACGATGCAATGGTTCATGCAGGGCGCGACCGATGTTGCTGCGACCAGCGGCGCGATTTTCCGCCTGGAAAACAGTGTCCCGGAGAAAATCCCTTCCAGCATCGATTATTTCAAACAACGCCTGCTCGGCTTTTTCTCGGTTTGCGACGCGCACCTCGCGGGACGTGAATATCTCGCCGACGAACTGTCGGTGGCCGACCTGATGCTTTACCCGAATTTCGCGCCGCGCAAGGCCCTCATCGACCAGGCCGGCGGATTCGCCAACCTTCAGCGTTGGGGCGCCACCATGGCCTCGAGGCCGGCGGTCCGGAAAGGAATGGACGTTGTTGACTGAAAAACCCGGAGTGCAACGACTTATGCAAATCAGCGCGTGCGGCAGGAACTCAGCTCACCTGTATTCGCTCCAACTGCGATCTCGAGAAAACACGTCAGGCGGCCAATGCTCAACGCTCTGAAAACTCTATTTGCCGAATTCTCCGTCGGAGGCGGCACCACACCGGCCATCTCGGAACAACGACAGCTTCAGTTGGCAGTCGCGGGATTGCTGCACGAGATGACGCGCGTCGACTTCAAACAGAGTCCGGAAGAAGCGCGCACGGCCGTTGCTGCTCTGGTCAAAATGTTCGGATTGCCCGATCTCGAGGCACTGGCATTGCTCGGTGAAGCCGGATCGCAGCGCCTGACGTCCTACTTCGACCCGGCATCCATCATCAAGCGTCTGCTCTCCATCGAGCAGCGTTGCGCGCTCGTCGAAAATCTGTGGAAAGTGGCATTCGCCGATGCTGAACTGGACGTCTACGAAGACCAATTCGTGCGCAAGATCGCCGGCCTGATTTACGTTCCCAACACGGAATGCATGCTGGCGAGGCAAAGGGCTAGGGGCTAGGGGCTAGGGGCTAGGGGCTAGGGGCTAGGGGCTAGGGGCTAGGGATGAGAATACTCTTCAGCCTGCGGGTTCCAGATTTTTTCTTCCCTTCAAAGTAACCGAAGGGATCGGTAACGCTTTTCTCTAGCCCCTCGTCCCTCACCCCTAGTCCCTGCTCTCAAGGCACTTTCCCCAGTTCCGAACGCAGGTCGCGCAGATGCGCCAGTGTTTCCGGATCTTTCGCGCGTTTGATGCCCTCGTCCAGCTTTGCGTATAGATGCGCGACGCCGGAGCGCAGCGAGGAGCGAAACTCGCTCGGCCGCCCGCGCTCACGCCGATATTCCTTGGCGATATCGGCGAGGGGCGACGTGGCGTTGCGCGAGACGGACAGACTGCGTGCGCTGCCGTGTATCGACCCATCATCCAACAATTGTTTCATGTCGATCGAGGTGGATGCCCCCTGCGGATCGTTGGTGGCACCGGTCGCAACCAGCAATAACGTCACGTAGTTGCGCTGCAGTTCGCGCCGGTACAGTTCGACTACCGGTCTCTTGGCATCGAGCTCCTTGAACAGACCATCGTTCAGGTCGATCAGCATGTCCCTGCCGACGTAGCCTTTGCCGCTTGGATCCGCCTGCCGGGCCTCGGCCATGCGCTGGAATACGCCCGGATCGAGAATCTGGCGCAGCAACTGCACGTTGGATCCCTGCAATGCATCCGCACCACCCGAGGGACCGATGCGCAGCAATACCTCGCGATCGAGCAAGGGCCGCGGTGTGACCCATCCCCTGTCGATCAGAAATATCACAGCCGCGCGCTGTCGCGCCGGCTCCACCGGCTTGAACGGCGCCGTGCCGCGCCCCGCCTGGTAGCGCGTTTCCTCGACACCACCGACGATCTTCGCGACCGCGGCCAGTTCGCGATAACGCTGCACCATCAACGACTGGTACATCTCGCGCAGGCGAACATAGTCCCCGCCGTGCTTGGTGGTGGCCGGAATCAGCAACGGCATCACGCGGTCGATATTGCGCAGCCCCAGATCGGCCGCCTCGATGGGATCGCCACCGACGACATTGGTGTTGACCTTCGGATCCAGGGTCGCATAATCGTCCTCGCCGCCAAAACGCAACATCGGATCGCCGACCTGCTTCGCCGCCAATTCGTCGAGGTGGGGCCACTCGTCGTCGCAGCTCATGCCGTTGGAAAACGACCGATACCCCCACTCGATCGCAAAGTAGTCATAAGGCCCGAACTTCGGCAGGAGAGAGGCGTTATCGCCGGGTTGGGCGACATAGTTGAGCCGCGCGTAGTCCATGATCGACGCGGAGGTGCCCCACTTGCGCGTCCAATCCGGGCTGCGCAGCTGTGCCACCGAGTACGCGGAATGCCCCTTGAAATTGTGGCGCAATCCCAGCGCGTGACCGATCTCGTGCGAGACCACATAGCGCAGCATATCGCCGATCACATCGTCGGGCAGTGGCAATTTCCGCGCTTTCGGATCAAGCGGCGACACCTGCGTGAAGTACCAGGTTTCGACCAGTCTCAGCACGTCGTGCCAGAAAATCGCATGCGAGGAAATGACTTCCCCGCTGCGCGGATCGACCACCGCCGGTCCCATTGCGTTCTGGCGCCCGCTCGGCGTCCAGCGGACCACGTTGTAGCGAACGTCCTCCGGATCCCAGTTCGGATCTTCTGCCGCGGTGGGCGCATCGCGCGCGATGATGGCATTGCTGATTCCTGCTTTTTCGAACACCTTCTGCCAGTCCTCGATACCGCCCTTGATGAAGGGGCGCCACTTCTCCGGCACTTCGTCGCTGATGTAGAAAACGATGGGCTTGACCGGGTCCGATACATCGGCTTCGGGGTCCTTCTTCTCCAGCCGGTAGCGCTGGATGAACGCGCGCCGCACCTTGCCGTGATCGTTGGTGCCGTAGTCGTCGAACGCCACCGAGAAATAGCCGACGCGATCGTCAGCGAATCTCGGATCCATCGGTTCCTCGGGCAGCAGCAGCAAGCTGGTGTGGAAAATGAACCCGAGCGCGGGCGGCACGCGCTCCGACTCGTCTTCGACGGTTTTCCTGAGTTCCGTTGCGGAAGGCACCCAGGTCTGCTGGAAGCGGATGTC